>JAABTE010000073.1 GCA_011390035.1 Desulfobacteraceae bacterium
CCGCGGCTGCCGCCGCCACGGCGTCCACATCCATGGTCGGCTGGGCCAGGCTTTTGGCCAAAGCGGAGAGCTGGGCCAGGGTTTCCGGGCTCAGGGAGACGGGCGTGGACCGGTTCGCCCTGTCCGAACCATCCGGACGGTCCGAACCGTCCTTCCAATCCGAATGTCCCGCCCAATCCGAATGTCCCGGCCGGTCTGATCGCTCCGGCCCGCTCAATCGGTCTATGCCGGTCTCGATGGCGGATTTGATGGCCTCCAGGCCGTCCTGGAAGGCCGAGAGCCGCGCCACCACCTTGTTTACCGGATCTCCGGCGTCACCGCCCCGGAAGAGCTGGTTTTTCCCGAAGGTCTTTTTGATCTCCTCCCATCGTTTCGCGTCGGCCGCCGTGGCCCAGCCGGTCAGCTCCTTGAACTTGAGCAGGTTGGCCTCCGCGCCGGTGGTCAGGGTCTGGGCCTCGTTTTCATAATGGGACAGTATGAGGGTCTTCAGCTCCGCCTCGTTCATCAACGGCGGCACCTTTTCGGTCAACCGATTCATGTTCCGGTAGGAGCCCTGGAGCCTGAAGGCCGGCTCCGTCCGGTATTCGTCCGACTGCCCGGCGGAAAGGATGTATTCCTTGTTCACCTTCAGGATCACGTCCCGGATGGCGATCAGCTTTTTCATCACCGACACCATCTCCTCCACCTGCTCCCTGGAGTAGGCGCCCGTCAGCTCCACCCCCTCCCGCTGGCCGGTCTCGGCGATCTGGATGATGCCGTAAACGTCCCGCTGGCTCCGGGAGGCCAGGGCGTTCAGGGCCGGGTTGGAGGTGAGGGCGTTTTCCAGATAGCTCATCTTGAAGTCCTCGGCGCTGTCGCCGATGATGTCCCCAAGGTTGTAGGTGTCGGCCCGGTTTGCCAGCATGTCCGGAATCTTGAACTTCTCGCCGCTTTCCGTGTAGGGGTTGCCCGCCATCACCACCGCCACCTTGCGGCCCCGCAGATCATAGGTGCGGGCCCTGCCCTTGTAGATCCCCTCGATCTTGCGCTGGGCGTCGCACAGGGAGATGAATTTTTGCAGCAGCTCCGGGTTGCAGTGCTGGATGTCGTCCAGGTAGAGCATCACGTTGTCGCCCATCTCCAGGGCCAGGTTGAGCTTTTCGATCTCCTCTCTGGCCGAGGCGAAGGGCGCCTCCGCCGGGTCCAGCGACGTGACACGATTACTGATGGCCGGCCCGTTGATCTTCATAAAGATGATGCCCAAACGGTTGGCGATGTACTCCATCAGGGTGGTCTTGCCGTATCCGGGGGGCGAGATGAGCAGCAGCAGGCCCATAAGGTCGGTGCGCTTGGCCTCCCCGGCCACGCCGATCTGCTTGGCCAGGTTGTTGCCGATCAGGGGCAGATAGACCCTGTTGATCAGCCGGTTGCGCACAAAGGAGCTGAGGACCCGCGGCTTGAACTCATCCAGCCGCATGTCATGCCGCATGGCGTCGGTCAGTGTCTTTTTCAGCGACTGATATCGATTGAACAGAGGGGCCGCCTCGGCCTCGTGCCGGGTCATCCGGTCCATGAAATCAAGATAGTCCAGCCGATACCGCCCCCCCGCGATCACGGCATGGTCACCCGCCATGCCGTCGATATCCACCGCCATGGGCGCGTCGATCCTGGCGGTGGCGGCCCAGTCCTTAAAAAAGACGAGGGCCGCCGCCTCATCCATGAAGGTCCGGGCGCCGGCGTCCAGTGAGGATTCCACATACCCGCGCACCCAGTCCCGTATCAGTTCGAATTCACCGGCGGGCGTATCCCGCAGCTTTTCACGCGCTTCGGCAAAGGTCTTGTCCGACTTCTTTTCCAGCACTAAAGCGTTAAAGTCCCTGGCGATGTCGCTGGCGGGCCGGCTGATGGCGAAGCCGGGACCGCTCGTTTTTTCCGCGAACAGATACGCGGCCGCGCCAGGTGCCAGGGACGAGGGGAAAAGGCCTGTGGATTCGGCGAATTCGGCGATCCCCCGCTCCAGTTCCGAAAGATACCGCTTCTGTTGAGAGCGCAGTGAAAACAGGCGCTGCATGGCGCCGAAGGCGGTGAGCCGGTGTTCCATCCGGCTTCCGGCGTCCTTGTCCGCCATCAGCTCCCAGTAGAGCCGCGCCAGGACCCGCTGGCCGGGTGGGAACCGCAGCAGCCCGATGTTGACATGAATATCGCGCAGCGCGGAAAGTATCCGCGCCCCGTCGGCGTCGTGAACGCCCTTGGTGTACCCTTCGGTGTAGCGCGGGCCCATGAAGGTCCGGACCATTTCGATCCATTGATCGGCGTCGGTCGAATCCGCCGCGCTGGCAGCTACCGCTCCGGTTTCCCCTTTTGGCGCGGCCGAATCCCGTTGCCCCGGCGCCGTTGTCATCTCCATCAGCATCCGGTAGGCCAGGTATTCGGCCCGATACACCGTCGCGCTCTCCGACGGCACCGTCATCTCCCACGCCGGCCGGGTGGCCTCGAATTCCGGGTCATTGATGGGCGAAAAAAAGTTGGTTCCGGTCAGGTGAAACCACTGCCCGCCCTCCCTCGGCACCACGGTCAGGTCCAGGGGCCGCACGTTCACCGTGAAATGATGATCGCCCATGCGGATCACGTTGGCCCCGTCCACGAACAGATCCTTGCGGTCCTTGAGCTGGCGGACGGCGTCTTCCCGGGCGCTTTTAAGGCGGGACTGGATGTCGTCCGCCTTCACCGTGTCCTCCAGCTCCAGAAGCTGGGCCACGATGTTCCGGATCTTTTCCACCATCATGTCCGAGGCGAAGTAGGCGTTGATGGCGTCGATATTGTCCAGCCCGGCGATGCGATTGCCGATGCCCTTTATGATCCGCTCCGCCGCGGACAACAGGGTGGCGGCCTTTTTGCCGCGGGCCTCCACCAGACTCAGCTTGCGGGTCTCGAAGGCGTTGCGCAGCTCGTCGCGCTTTTCCGAAAGATCCAGTATAAAGTCGTCGAAATCGGCGAACCGCCCCTCCAGCTCCTCGATCTGCACCATCACCCGGGTCAGGTAATCGTCGCATTTTGCCGGCGTGTCGCTGATGTCCAGGTAATTGATCACGCTCTGGTTGAGCAGTTTTATCAGGGCGTTGAACTGGGCCGCGCCCTCCTCGCCCCGGAGGAGCTTGCGCCGGTTTTTCAGTGACGCCTGGGCGCCGTTGAGGTGGGAATAGATGGCCGAGATGTTGTCGATGATCCGGGTGGTCCGGGTGGCGTCGGCGATCTTCAGGTTGCTCACGATGTCGATGAGCATCTCAAGGCCCGCGCCGGCCGCGTCGATCTCCTTCTGGGCGGCGTCCGCGTCCACCACCCGCTCGAGGCCCTCGATGGTCGCCTGGATCGTCTCCACCCGTTCCTGGTAGGGCTTTAAGGATTCCGGATTGAGCAGGAAGCTGACGCACCGGCCCGACAGGTCGTCCGTGGCCGCCGTCACCGAATCCTCCAAGGCATCCACCGCCCCAAGGTCCACATGGCGCAGCTCTTTCAGAGAGATCAGCTCGCCGCGCGCCCCCCGAAGGGCGGACAGGCTCTCCACAAAGGCGTCGATGTGGTCGATGGTCCGGGCTCGGGTCTCGGTCAGGATGGTTTCGGCCTTCTCCGACACCCGGGCCACCTCGCTCCGGGTGTGCTCTTTCATGCGCCGGACCTTCTCGTATTCCTCTATGGCGCCGGCCGCGGCGGAGCGGATGGCCGTCAGGGTGGATTTGATGTCGAAGGCCTCTTTGCGGCCCAGCCAGAAGTAGGTGTCGGCGATGTCGCCGGCCTTTTTCACCATATCAATGTAAAGGCCGTCGTAGGCATCCTCCCGGCCCAGCAGCTTGAGCAGCTCGCTGCACTCGGCCATGCAGCGCACGATGTCGGGGTTGCCGATCTTGAAAAGATAGGCGTCGCTCCGCTCCGTCTTCCGGGTCAGGGCGTAGTCGGAGCTGATGTAGGGCGTCTGCCACACCTGCACCGCGTGGTGGCGGGCCGGCTCCCGGGTGGCGCGGAAGATGAGCATCCGACCGTCCTCGAAGACCGAGTACCCGTTGCAGGGCACCGGGCTTTCAACCTTCTGCTCGATGACGTTGTAAGACAGCAGCGCGTAATCGCCCGACTCCGGGTGATGAAAGACGTACAGGTGATCCTCGCCGTTGGCCGATGCCACCTTCGTTTCATGGCGCATGCCGGCGATGTGGCTTTCAAACTTCTTCAACTCCCCGGTCTGAAGGTAATAGCCGCTGGAAAAGATGACCCCGTGGCCGTCCGGCAACAGAACGCAGGCGTCCCGGATGGCGTCCACCCGGTGGACCTCCCGGGTCTTTTCATTGAAGATGAAGTGGCGGAATTCCGGCTCCATGTAAGGCTTGATCCGCGCCAGTATCATGTTGCCCACCGCGGCATAGAAGATCTCCGCGTCGTCCAGGGTCTGATCCGGATCGTCCACCGGCTCGGAATAGATGCCCTGGCCGTCCTCGGTGTTGTCCTCCACCTTGAAGGTGATATCGCCGCCCACCGCCTCCACGAAAACCCGGTCCTGAATGGAGATGTGCGGGTGCCTGCCGAACCGGTGCAGGTCCCGGTGGGTGCGCGTCCATTCGAACTGGTGCTGGGGCGGGTATTTGAACTGATGGTCGCTGCGGTTGTCCACATACTGCAGGCCGCCGTCGGTCATCCGCCACTTGAAGGTCTTGATGTCCCCGGCGCTCTTGCCGATGTGAAAGACCATGAACAGGTGGCCGCCGATCACCGAGAACTTGGAGAACCGGGTGTCCCGGTAATACTTGTAAAGGCCCGCAAAATCCCGCTCGAACCGTTCGTCGGCCAGGGGGTGATCCCCGGCCGCCGGGTCCAGCTCCGAGAATGCCTGGTCCCGATAGGCGTAGACGGAGAAAACGTCGCCGATCTCGGTTTCCGATTTCAAGCCCATGCGGACGTTGTAGCCGAACAGGAAGCGGTCGCCCCCCAAAGGCGCCATGTCCCTTGGCAGGCAGTTGTTCCGGGTGGAGATCCGGTCTGTTGCCAGAAGGGAAAAGTCGATGGCGCCGAAGATCTCCTTGCGGGCGGCGTTGAGCTTTTCCAGCCGTTCGCGCAACTGGTCGCCGCCGGTCCGGAGCCGGTTCCGGATGATTTCGTATGCGCCGCCGTCAAGAGCCGATGCGTCGGGCCCGTCGTTTTGTTCCGCCGTTGCGGTTGCCTCCGCCTGGGGCATGTTCCTCGCTCTCCTTTAGAAAATCCGGATTTCAGCCGCTTCAGCCGCGCGCCTGCGCCTTGATAAGATTCGGCGCGGTTCGGGGCCGGGGCGCACGCTCCGGGGCAGCGCGGCTCGGCCGGCGCCCCGTAAGGGCCATGGGAAGCCTTTCATTCGTCGGGCCACTGGTCGTGGGGCTCCACCCATACAATGAACTGCTTGTTGATGAACAGCGTCTTTTCCGCCCCCTCCTTTGTTACGGCGTCCACCAGCACGATAAAGGGCTTTTCGTCGGACGTGAACAGATCAGACACCCGGTCATAGGCCCGGGAGAGGTTCACCTTGCCGGTCATGGTGGTGCCGTCCACCGTGCGGACGGTTATGGTTGAAAACTCCACATTTTCTGTCTTTCGCATGAACACATGTCTCCTTTAGCGTTTGCCCGCGCGCCGGGGCGTGTCGGATGGTCCGGATTCGGGGCCGGGCGCCGGTTTGGCGGGTTCGGCGTCGGCGGCGAAATCCACGCGCCGGTCTGAAAGCCCCAGCCGCTCGGCCATGGCCATCAGATGATACAGGGCGCCGCGCTCTTCTCCCGCCTCGGCCTTGGCGATCATCCGCGCAAGGGCGGCCGAAAAGGTCAGGTCCCGCACATCGGCCGGGCTCAGATCGAACCGGGACAAAAACGCCTTGACCTGGTCCCGGAAGCCCGACGGCTCCGTGGACAGCACGCTGTTTTTTACATCGGTGAGCGCGTGGCTGCTGTCGAAATACCGGTCCACCACGCGGCCGAAGCTGGCCGCCTGGATGACGCGCTCGAAAAAGGCCCCCTCTCCGCCCACGATGTCGATCTTGGCGTGCTGCAGGAAGGAGCCCAGAATATGCGCCTGGCTTTTGGCGATGTCCCGGTCGATGTCGAAGCGGGCCAGTTGGACCTCCTTGTCCTTTTCCAGGCGCAGCTTGAACTCCTCGTGATCCCGTCCCACCGCGTCCAGCAGCTTCATCGCCTCGGCCTTGGCCTCGATGCCCTTGGCCTCAGAGGTCAGCTTCAGCTCCAGGGCGCCGGCCTCGGCCTCGCCCTTTGTCTGAACGCCCCTGGCCTCGGCCTCCAGGCGCAGGGTCTGCACCCGGGCCTCCGCGGCGCCCTTTTCGTCCAGGCCCCGGGCCTCGGACTGGAGCTTGGTCTCCAGCACATGGGCCTCGGTCATGCCGCGCTCCTCGATCAGCTTGTTCCTGGCCCGCTCCACCTGCACCTGGGCCAGGCCCTCGGCGGCCTTTTCCGCGGCGGCGGCCTCGGCCAGCATTTTCTTTCCCGTCGCTTCCTTTTCCGCGGAGCGCTGGAAGGCGTCGGCCCCCACCACCGTCTCTTCCGCCTTCAGATCCGCCGCCTTCTTTGACCCTTCCGCGGCCTTGACCACCCGGATCATCTCCTCCTCGGCGGCCAGCTCGGCCACGGCCCGGGCCGTCTCCGCGGCCTTGGTGTCCACCAGCAGCTTTTCCTCGGCCTGCATTTCGGCCGCGGTGAGGGCCACGCGCTTTTGCCGGTCGGCGTCGGCGAAGGCCTGGGTATCCTTGATGCGCTCCTGCTCTTCTATGACGGTCTTTTCCACCATCACCCGGTCCCGGATGGCGCTCTGGATGTTCTTTCTTTCCAGCTCCAGGGCCTTGTCCTTTTCGATCCTGGCCAGCTCCACGATCCGCTCGCGCTCGGTGGCCTCGATCATCCGGTCCTTTTCCACCCGCTCGGTCTCGATGGCCTCGGTGCGCTCCTTGTTCTTTCGGGCCACCACGATCTGCCGGTCCCGGTTTTCCTCGGCGATGCGGATCTCCTCTTCGGTGGTGATCCGGGCCGTTTCCGCCTTCAGGCGCTCTTCCTGCTGCACCTTCAGTGTCTCGGCCTCCTCCCGGGCCTTGACCGTCTCCATCTCCCGCTTCTGGCGGCTTTCCGCCTCGGTCAACTGGCGGTTAAGCTCCAGCACGGCCTCCTTGCCGTCCACGTCCTGCTGGGTGATCACCTTCTCCCGCTCGCGGTTGATCTGGTTTGACAGGATCTTCTGACGGCTGGTCAGCTCGGTGATCTTCTTGATGCCCTCGGCGTCCAGAATGTTATCGGGACTGAGCATTTCCACCGGCGTCTGCTCCAGAAAATCGATGGCCGCGTCATCCAGCACAAAGCCGTTCAGATCGGTGCCGATCACCTTCAGGATCTGCTCCTTGAACTGCTCCCGGGCGTTGTACAGCTCCACGAACTCGAAGTGCTTGCCCACGGTCTTGAGGCCCTCGGAGAACTTGGCCTCGAACAGCTCCCGCAGGGTCTCGATGTTCGATGCCCGGTTGCAGCCGATGGACTGGGCCACCTTTAGCACGTCCTGCTCGGTCTTGTTCACCCGCACGAAAAAGGCCACCTTGATGTCGGCCCGCATGTTGTCCTTGCAGATCAGGCCCTCGGACCCGTGCCGGTCAATGGTCAGGCGCTTGACCGAGATGTCCATCGCCTCCATCTTGTGGACCACCGGAAAGACGAACATCCCGGTGAATGCCACCCGGGTTTTTCCCCATCCGTTTCGGATGATGACGCGCCCCTGCTCCACCTTCCGGTAGAACTTGGCCGCCATGGCGAAAAGGCCGATGATGAGGATGATGATAAAAACGAACATGGTCGCCGCTTCGTATCCGAACATGACGCCTCCTTGAAGTGTGGGCTGTATCGAAGATTTATGCCTTGAAACGTTCCACGTAATAGATGCCTTTTTCCGGGTCCTCGTCGTATATGAGGGCCGGCTCTCCTTTTTCCAGCACCAGGCCGTCCCGGGCCCGGGCGTTTAGCGTGATGGGCGCCCCGCCCGTGGCGATTTCGATCTGACCGAAATCGGCGTTGACCTCGCTGGTGATCACCACCCCCACCCGGTACATGATTTTCTCGTGGGTTTCGGCCTTGAAGAACCGTCTCATGGGCCGGGTGAGAAGGCCCGCTGCCACCACGCTGAAGATGAAGTTGGGAATCAGCAGCACCAGGGCGATGACCGCGTTGCCCGCCGGGTTCAGATAATGGTTGGCCTCCAGGGAGAACCACCAGCCGAACAGCGAAAGAAAGCTGACCGTGATCATCGCCGGCACCTCGCCGAGGTTGAGCAACTGAAACAGGGGCGCCAGCAGGCAGCCGCCCTCGTCCGCGTCGATGTCCGGGATGAGGGAATCTAACAGCTCAAGATCGGCCGCGCCCATGATCAGTGTGCCCCAGTAGAGCATCACCAAAATCAGCAGCGCGGTGAAGGGAAGGTTTATGGGCGAAAAGCATGCCGATATGAATGCTTGCATCACGGTCTCCAGTGAAGGGCGGAAACGGTATTTGAATGGAAGCGACCCCGGGCGCGTGGGCCGAAAATACAGGGTCCCGCTATTCTGTACGATATTTACAGGGAAAAATAAACCGAAAAATGGCCACCCCCCCCTTCCGGGGGCGGCTTGCGTTTTTTTTGTTTGGCAAGCCCCGCGTCCGTCTGGTATAAAACGATTTTATGCCGGCAAGATCCCATCTTATGCCGGCAAGGTCCCATGGCGTTGATCGAGCGCCTCGACAACCCGACACAAGGAGACAACGAAACAATGGCCATCAGCAAGGAACTGCTTGACATACTCGCCTGCCCCAAGTGCAAGGGGGACATTCACCTGAACCCGGCCGGCGACGGCCTGATCTGCCAGAACTGCCGCCTGCTCTATGAAATCAAGGACGACATCCCCATCATGCTCATCGACGAGGCCAGGCCGCTGGACGCCGGCGCCTGACCCCGTTTATGAGCCTGCCCCAGCCACCGCCGCCCGCCCGGCTGGTCATCGGCGTGTTTCTCAAGGAGCCATCGCTGCTTGGCCCGGTGGCCGACGCCCTGGTCCGGCGCCACGGGCCGCCGGACATGATCGGCCCGTGGATGGCCTTTGACCAAACCCGTTACTATGAGCCGGAGATGGGCGGGCCGCTGCGCCGTCGCATGTTTTCCTTTAAAGGCCTGATCGACCAGGCGGACCTGCCGGACATCAAGCGCCACGCCAACGGGCTGGAGGCGGATCTGGCCGAGGCGGGCCGGCGCCGGGTCAACATCGATCCCGGCTGCCTGCTGGCCGAGCGCTTTGTTCTGGCAACGGGGAAAAACTTCAGCCACCGCATTCACCTGGACGGCGGCATCTACGCCGATCTGACGCTGATTTACGAGAACGGCGCTTATAAGGCCCTGCCTTGGACCTATCCGGACTATGGCGAGGAGCGGATGCGGGATTTTCTGGCCCGCGTCCGGCGGCGCTATCTGCTGGATCTGAAGCGATTTCAAAAAGGATTCAGAATACAAAAAGGGGACGCAAGGCCCAATGGCCCTGCCCCAAGTTAAAAGGACCGGAAACGGAGGATAGATGATTCGCAGCATGACCGGCTACGCCGGCGCGGAGCGCGCCGAGAACGGCTTCGCCGTGATGGTGGAGGCCCGCTCCCACAACAATCGCTTCCTGGACGTGGTGGCCCGCCTGCCCCAGGGATATGCCGGGCTGGAGGAGCAAGTCCGCGCCCTGGTGGCGGGCCGGCTAACCCGGGGAAGGGTGGAGGTGCGCCTTCAGGTGCAGGATGTCTCCGAAACGGCCGCCGCCTTCGAGATCGACATCGTCCGGGCCGACAGCTATCACCGGGCGCTGGCCCAGCTCCGGGGCCGCTTCAACCTGCCGGACCACATCTCCCTGGCCCAGTTGAGCGCGGTGGGGGGCATCATCCGGCCCGTGGAGCAGCAGCGGGACGCCGGGGCCCTGTGGCCCCTGGTGGAAGCCTGCGTCAACGCTGCCCTTGATGGCCTCAACGCCATGCGGGACCGGGAGGGCGCCTTCATCGCCGAGGATCTGAAAAGCCGGCTGGGCCACATCGAAGCCTTTCTGGATCAGATCGAAGCGGAATCCGAGGGCCTGCC
>JAABTE010000074.1 GCA_011390035.1 Desulfobacteraceae bacterium
CGGCCGGGTTTCTGGATCAGATTGGTGAATATGTATCGCTGGAGGCGCTGGATGAATTGTCAGCTTTCCGGGATCTTCGCCGGGACCTCCGGGGAGCCCTGTTGGCGCTTGGTTATCTTGTGGAGAAAAGTCCGCGACTGACTTCGCATTAGTATAAAAACGAAGAAAAAGTTGGAACGATTTTCCAACAAAGAAAGGAGACGCGGTGCAAGTCAGGGATCTTCCGGTCGGCGTTCAAAATTTTGAAAAGCTCAGAGCCGGCGACTTCATATATGTGGACAAAACCCGATATTTCCATGAAATGGCCCGTCCGGCCCAGGGTTTTTATTTCCTGTCCCGCCCCCGCAGATTCGGCAAATCTCTTACAATGTCAACGCTGAAATGCCTTTTCGAAGGCAAGAGAGAGCTGTTCGAGGGCCTGTGGATCGAAAGGGAGACGGAATGGGAATGGCGGCCGCATCCGGTTCTGGTGATCGATTTCAATGAAATCGCCTCCGAAAGCCCGGAAGCGATGCGCGAGACGCTGTCCCTTTCTATCCGGCAGACGGCCCGGCGTCATGAAATAGTTATTGAATCGGAATATCTTCAAACCCAGCTTCAGGAGCTGATAATCGGGCTTGCGGAACGTCATCGGGCCGGGGTCGTCGTGTTGATTGATGAGTATGACAAGCCCATCATCGCCCACCTGGGAAAGGGGCCGGAGGCGCTTGATGTGGCCAGGCGGAATCGGGAGATCATGAAGCCCTTTTTCGGCACGCTGAAGGGGGCGCGCGTGTCGGAATGCCTGCGCTTTGTCTTTCTGACCGGAGTATCCAAGTTCAGCCGGGTGTCGATCTTTTCGGAGCTGAACAATCTCGAGGACATCACCATGGCGGAATCCTATGCCGACATGCTGGGCTACAATCGCGAGGAGATGGTCCGCTACTTCGGGCCCCACATGGCGGCCATGGCCGAAAAACTCGGAATTCCGGAAAACCAGATGCCGGAAAGGCTGGCCGAGCATTATGATGGCTATCGATTCTCAACACGGGATGAGCGGGTTTACAATCCCTTTTCCGTGATGTCCGCCATGAAGCGGCGGGCTTTCGACAGCTACTGGTTTGAAACCGGCACCCCGGCGTTTCTCGTGAACCTGATTCGGGAAAACAGATGGCATCCTCCCAGGATCGAGGACATGAAAGCGACCAAGGCCATGTTCAGCACCTATGATCTGGACGATTTGAGGCTCGAGGCCCTGCTTTTTCAGACGGGGTACGTCACCATAAAGGAGGTCGGCGAAAGGCGCTTTACATTCGATTATCCCAACAGGGAAGTCAAAACGGCATTCCTTGAGGCCCTTTTTCATTCCTACAGCAAGGGGATAAAGGATCCTTCCCGGTTCGCGATGCTGGCCGATTATCTGATGGATGAGGATCTGGGCGCCTTCATCGAAACCGTTCGCGCCATTTTCGCCTCCATCCCCTATGCCCTGGAGACCCGGCGTGACGAAGCTTATTTTCATGCGCTTTTCTACCTGATGGTCAGCGCTTCGGGGGCGGAGGCCAGAAGCGAGGTACTCACCTGCGAGGGGCGGATCGATCTGGTGGTGGCGTTTTCGGACAAGATCTACATTATCGAATTCAAGTGCGGCCAGGGGGCGGCGGCGGCTCTCCGACAGATTCGAGACAAGAAATACGCGCAGAAATATCGGGGGCTCGGAAAGAAGATCATCCTGATGGGGATCGATTTCGATCCGGAAAAGCGCAACGTGGCGGAGTGGCGGTGGGAGCCGGATGAGGCGGCGCGAACGGAATGAATCTTCGGCTCCGCCTCAACACCATCACCGCCCGGCTGATCCTGTCGAGCATCGTCATCATCCTTTTTAGCGTGCTGATCCAGATCGTTATTCTCACCGGTTACCTGCGGCGGGATGTCATCGAGCTGTCCTCCGTTCAACTTATGACCATCGCCAACTATGTGGCCCGGCATATCGACAATGACATCGAAGAGCGGCGCCAATTCCTGGAGCGCGTCTCGGCGCGGATGTCGCCGCCGATGCTCAAGGACCGGGAAGCCCTGGGCCGCTGGCTGATGGAGCTTCATCAGGTCAATCCCCTGTTTTCAAACGGCATGTTCATCACCGATCTGTCGGGCCTGACCATCGCCGATTATCCGGTCATGGCGGACCGGGTGGGCACTTCTTTCGCCGATAGGGATTATTTTCTGGGGGCCTCGGCCGGCGATTTTTCCATGGGGCGGCCCGTGTTCGGGCGGGTATCGGGAAGGCCGGTGCTGCCCATGGCAGCGCCCCTTCGAGACGGGGACGGAGCGGTTTGCGCGGTGCTGGCCGGCATATCGGATCTTCGATCCTCCAATTTTATCGAGGCGCTTTACACCACCCGAGTGGGAACCGAGGGAGGGCTGGTGCTGGTTTCGCCCCAGGACAAGCTGGTGATCGGCGCCTCGGATGTGGCGTTCGCCCTCAAGCCGGCGCCTGATCCGGGCATTCATCCCCAGCATGACCGGGCCATGGCCGGGTTTCGCGGGGTGGGGGTGGATGTGAACGCCGGGGGCATCGAGGAGCTGGCGGCCATTGCCTCGGTGCCTTCGTCCGGATGGTTCGTGGTGGCCCGGATGCCCACCAGCGAGGTGTACGCGCCCGTTCGGCGGTTGAGAGACTTCATTTTAAAGACCACGGCCATCTTCGTGCCGTTCCTGTGGCTGCTGGTGGTGCTGGTGCTGGACTATCATCTTCGGGCCCTCCGGCGCACGGCCCAGCACGCCGAGCGAATGACCCGGGGCGAGATCCCCTTCGAGCAGATGCCCCTGGAGCGGGACGACGAGGTGGGGCGCATGATCGCCGCGTTCAACCGGCTGCTGTCCCGGCTGATGGAGAGCCGGGCAGAAGCCCAGCGCCAGTGCGCCATCGCCCAGGATGCCACACGGGCCAAGAGCGTCTTTCTGGCCAACATGAGCCATGAGATCCGCACGCCCATGAACGCCATTCTCGGATTCAGCGAAATCCTGATGGAAAAGGTCAAGGATCCCGCCCGGCGCGACTATCTGGCCATCATTCAGTCCAGCGGGCGGACGCTGCTGTCCCTGATCGACAACATCCTGGATCTGTCCAAGATCGAGGCGGGCAAGATGGCCCCGCGCTCGGAGCCGTTCCACCTCGCGGCGCTGATCCGGGAGACCTGCCGGATGTTCGACATCCGGGTGGCGGAAAAGGGGATCGCGCTGGCGGTGGAAATCGGCGCGGACATTCCCGAATATGTGATCCTGGACCCCGTATGTTTCAGGCAGATCCTGATCAACCTGATCGGCAACGCCGTCAAGTTCACCGAGTCCGGCCATATCCGGGCAGTGGTTCAGTGCCAGGTGGCGGGGTCGGCCGCCTGTCATCTGACGATTGCGGTGTCGGACACGGGCATCGGCATTCCGCCGGACAAGATCGATGCGATATTTCAGGAATTCGAGCAGGTGGACGGGCGCGCGCATGGCGGTGCCGGGCTGGGGCTGGCCATCACCCGCCGGCTGGTGGAGATGATGGACGGCGTCATAGCGGTGGAAAGCCGGTTGGGAAAGGGCAGTCGATTCCGTGTCGATTTTACCCGGGTGGAGGTGTGCGGCCGGAGGTCGGACATGATGGCCGAAGACGCGGCGGAAGCCTTGTCGGAAGCGACCCCGGTGACCTTCGCCCCCGCGGCCATCCTGGTGGTCGATGACATCCCCTATAACCGGGAGCTGATCCGGGGATTTCTTGCGCCTTATCCCATCGCCCTGATCGAGGCGGGGGACGGCGGCGAGGCGCTGGAGCGGCTCGGGGACGGGCCAATCGACCTTGTTCTGACCGATATCCGGATGCCGTCGCTCAATGGCTTTGAACTGCTCCGGGCCATTCGGGAATCGGGGGCGGTTGCGGGAAAGCCTCCCGTAATCGCCATGACCGCTTCGGTCATGCGGGAGGATGTTTCGCGGATCCAAGGCGCCTTCGACGGCTATCTGGCCAAGCCGGTGACCCGGCGGCGGCTGTTGGCCGAGCTGAAGCGGTTCCTGCCCTTCCGGGCGCTGGAAATGCCGCCCGCGCCACCGCCGTCCGGGATCGAGGGAACGCTGCCCGCGCCCGAGGGATCGGGGACCGGGCCCGAGGAAGCGCCGCCGGCACTGTCCGCCCAGGTCCGGGCGCGTCTGCCGGAGATCCTGCGCCGGTTGAACGAGGAATTCATGCCCCTCTGGCGGGATCTGTCGGATGTGTATTACCTCGATGATATCGAGACCTTCGCGGCGAGGCTGAAACGGTTCTCCGAAGAGTGCGGCATTCCGGCCCTTGCCGATTACAGCGGCCAATTGTTGGATTATGCCCGGCGCAATGACACCTTGGGGATCGATCGGCTGATGAGCCGATTTCAGGAGGTGGTGGATGGCATGGGGATTGGGACGGGGACGGCGGCCAGGGACCCGGGGCGGAAAGTCGCTTCGGAACGGGCGGAAGCTTCGGAGACCGGGGAAAATCGAGGTTGACAAGCCGTGATTTGCCGTTAATATCACGGCTGGAAGCAGGGGCTTCTTCGATGCCATGGCCCGGAGGGTTGAAGGGGCTTTACGAAGGGGATACATTTTTTTGGCATTTATGAAAAATGGAAAAAACACGTAAAATCGCCAGGGTTTGCAGGAAATTCAACATAAAGGATCAGCCGACGGATTTTGCCTACTGGCAGACCAGAAGCTACGAGGAGCGGCTGGCCTGCGTGGAAGAGATCCGGAGAGAATATCATGGATGGACGGCTGGCGCTGAGCCAAGACTTCAGAGAGTTTGCCGCATCGTCAAGTTGAAAGATGATGACACCTCTTCTTGAGAACTTGAAATAAGGCCGAAACGGGAGCCAAATGTTTGGAACGATCGTAAACGCGATGGCCATCATCGCGGGCGGAACGGCGGGGATCCTGCTGAAGCGGGGCATTCCCAGAAGCTACATGGACACGGTCATGCAGGCCATCAGCCTGGCGGTGCTGCTGATCGGCATCCGGGGGGCGATGCGGTCGGATGATCTGCTGATCATCATCTTTTCGCTGGCCATCGGCGCCGTTGTCGGCGAGATGCTGCGCATCGACGGCCGGCTGGAGGAGATGGGCAACCGGATTCAGGACCGGTTCGCCAGGGGGGACGGGGAGAGTACCATGGCAAAGGGGTTCGTGACGGCCAGCCTGATCTTCTGCGTCGGGTCCATGGCCATCGTGGGCTCCCTGGAAAGCGGGCTGACGGGCAACCATCAGACCCTGTATGCAAAATCCGTGCTGGACGGCATCGCCTCGCTGATATTCGCCTCCACCTTCGGCGTTGGGGTGCTGTTTTCGGCCGCTTCGGTCTTTGTGTATCAGGGGGTCATCACCCTGAGCGCGGCGCTGATAAAGCCCTTTCTAACGCCGGAGGTGGTGGACCAGATGTCCGCGGTGGGCGGGGTGCTGATCATGGCCCTGGCCATCAACCTTTTGGAGATCAGGAAGATAAAGGTGGCCAACATGCTGCCGGCCATCTTTATTCCACTGGTCTATTTCATCCTGCGTTGGATGCTCGGCATGGCGTGATTCGGCAATCCCGGATTTATCGATCCCGGTTCAGTCAGCCGCCCGGTTCAGTCAGCCGACCGATTCACTCGGCCGACCGGTTCAGTCAGCCACCCGGTTCAGTCGGCCGCCCGATTCAGTCAGCCGCCCGATTCACTCGGCCGTCCGGTTCAGTCGGCTGATGGTCTCGGCGATCCGTTTTCCCAGCCCCACCACCTGAACCCCCTGGGGCGCCGTTTCCCGGCCGATGCTGTCGGAGATAATCGTCCGCCGGATGGGCAGCCGGGCGAATTTTTCCAGGCAGTCGCCCACCATAAGGCCGTGGGTGGCGGCAACCGTTATTTCCGGCCGACATCCGGCTTCCAGCAGGGCCTCGGTTGCCTTTGCGATGGTGCCGCCGGTGCTGATCATGTCGTCCACCAATATGGGGGACCGATCCTTCACGTCGCCGATGATCCGGCGCACGCTCACCGATTTTCCGCTTTCGCGCACCTTGTGAATCACCACTACGGGCATGTTCAGAATATCGGCGTAGCCGTGGGCCATCTTCACCGCCCCAAGGTCCGGGGCCACGATAACGCCGGTGTCGGCCGGCACGGCGTCGGCCAGGGCGGCGGCCATCAGGTCGAAGGCCGCCAGCCGATGCACGGGGATGGGAAAGAAGCCCTCTATGGCCGGATTGTGCAGATGCACCGTCACCAGCCGGTCCATGCGGGTGCAGAGGATGTCGGCCACCAGCCGGGCGCTCAGGGGCTTTTGCCCCGCCTCCCGGCGATCCTGCCGGGCGTAGCCGTAATAGGGGATCACGGCGGTGATCCGGCCGGCGCCGGCCCGCCGGCCCGCGTCGGCCAGCAGCATCAGCTCCATCAGGTTGTCGGCAACCGGCGGCTGGGTGGGCTGGATCAGGTACAGGTCCCGGCCCTGGGCGTCGTCGTGGATTTCCACGATGTATTCGTTGTCCGGAAAGATCTCGATGTCGCATCGGCCTAAAGCAACGCCCAGGGCGTCCGCAATGGAACGGGCCAGGCCGGGGTTGGCCCGGCCGGATAAGATCAGGGGTTTCATGACACAATGCCTTTCTTGGCTGGGGATTGGTGGAAAGCGAACCATCTCCGGCGAGCGGGCCGGTTCCGGCGATGGAACGCGCTTTGCCGGGCGGCGGGAAAGGGCAATGGCCGGCCTGACCCATTCCCTTATCAGTGATAGCCCTCTCCGGCGTCCACCTTCCCCCTGAAAACGCTGTAACTGTAAATCGTGTACCCTAAAACGAAGGGCAGAATCAGCCCCACGCCCCAAAGGGTGAAGATCATGGTTTTGGGCTGGGCCGCCGCCTCATAGATGGTGATATCCGGCAGCACCGCGTAAGGATACAACGCCGCCTGCAACCCCACATAGGCGGACAGAAACAGCAGCAGGGTGAACACGAAGGGCCACACCTCCCGCTTCCGGGAGATGGCCACATGCAGGGCGATGAAGGCCGTAAGCCCCATCAGCGGGAAGATCCAGATGAAATAGATCCGGGGCTCGCTGAACCATCGGGCCGGGATGGCCGGGTCCACGTCCGGCGTCCACAGGCTCACGATTGCCATGAAGCCGGCCACCACCCAGGCGGCCCATCGGGCCTGGGCGTAGGCCCGCGCCTGCACCGCGCCCTCGGTCTTGATGATGAGGTAGGTGGCGCCCAGCAGGATATAGCCGGAGATCAGGGCGAACCCCACGGTGATGGAAAAAGGCGTGAACCAGTCGAAGGCCCCGCCGGCAAACAGCCCGTCTTTCACCTCGATGCCCCCGATATAAGCGCCCAGGGTGACGCCCTGGGCGAAGGTGGCCACCATCGACCCCCAGAAGAAAGAGCTGTTCCACTGGGTCTTGCGGCCCGATGTGGCCCGGAACTCGAAGGCCACCCCCCGAAAGATCAGCCCGAAGATAAAGGTGAGCAGCGGCACATACAGCGCGCTGAACAGCACCGTGTAGATCAGCGGAAAGGTGGCGAACAGCGCCCCGCCGCCGAAAACGATCCATGTCTGGTTGGCGTCCCACACCGGCGCTATGGCGTTCATCATCACGTCCCGCTCCCGCTCGTCGGCCGCTATGGGAAACAGCATGCCGATGCCCAGGGTGAAGCCGTCCAGCACCACATACAGGATAATCACCAGCCCCACCAGTCCGATCCATATATGCACCAGTTCCATCACTTCACCTCCATGCTTTCCGTGTCGTTCTGTTCCGGTTCCATGCCGGACAGTCGCTGCACCCGCGGCATCGGGCTTTCAAGGTCCGGGCCGCGCCTGAGGGTTTTGAAGATGTAATAGAAAAAGCTGTATCCCACGATGCCGAAAAACAGGATGAAGAAGAACAGGGACCAGACCACGTTGCCGGCGGCGATGGGCGAGGCGCTGTCCGCGGTGCGCAGCAGGCCGTACACCGTCCATGGCTGCCGGCCCATCTCCGAGGTGATCCACCCCATGATGGTGGCGATGAAGCCCAGGGGCTGAATGGCGATCAGCGCCTTTAAAAACAGCGGCGTGTCATAAAGCCGCCCCTGCCGCCACAACACCAGTGCCCACAGCATGATCCCCACAAACAGAAACCCTATGCCCGCCATGATCCGGAAGGTCCAGAATATCACCAGCGAGTTGGGCCGCTCGTCTTTGGGAAATTCTTTCAGCCCCTGGATTTGCCCATCCTTGGTGTGGGTGATCAGATAGCTGAGCATGTTGGGCACCGTCACCGCCATCAGGTTCCGCTCGTTTTTCATGTCCGGAATGGCAAAGGCCACGAAATCGGCCCCGCCGGCCGTGTTGGTTTCCCAGTGGGCCTCGATGGCCGCAAGCTTGGCCGGCTGATATTCCGCCACGTTCTTTCCCCGCAGGTCGCCCACCAGCACCTGAAGCGGGGCGCATGCGGCGGCCATGATCAGGGCCACGGCCATGGATCGGCGAAAGAAGGGCGCGTTTTGCTTTTTCAGCAGAAACCAGGCGCTGATGCCGGCCACGGCAAAGGCGCTGGTTTCGTAAGATGCCACCAGCATGTGGGCCAGGTGCGTCGGGAAGGCCGGATTGAAGATGGCGTCCCAGAAGCTGACGACCATGAAGCGGCCATCCACCAGCTCATATCCGGCCGGCGTCTGCATCCAGGCGTTGGCCGCCATGATCCAGAAGGCCGACATCGACGCGCCGATCGCCACCAGGCAGGTGGACAGGAAATGAACGCCCCGGGACACCCGGTTCCATCCGAACAGCATGATGCCCAGGAACCCGGCCTCCAGAAAGAAGGCGGTCATGCCCTCGTAGGCCATCAGCGGGGCGAACACATTGGCCACCGACTGGGAAAACCGGGCGAAGTTGGTGCCGAACTCGAACTCCAGCGTGATGCCCGAGACCACCCCCACGGCGAAATTAATGGCGAAGATCCGCACCCAGAACCGGTACATCCGGTAGTACATCTCGTCTCCCGTTTTCAGCCACAGGTACTCCACCACCATAAGGTAGATGGCAAGGCCGATGGTGAGGGTGGGAAACAGGATGTGAAATGCGGTGGTGAGGCCGAACTGCAGGCGGGACAGCGTGACGACATCCATGACAGCTCCTTGACAGCTCCTTTGAAAGGTGAACAGCCGATGCGCCCGATGGCGGGCGACCTTCCCGATCGTGGCGGATTATAGAGGAAAACGGGGGCGGGATCAACCGGGATGATGGGGCCATGCCGGCCACGGCGGCGGAAATGGGGGTTTCACCCCATGGGAACTGGGTGGTAAATATTGGATAATCAAAGGAATTTATCAACTTTTTGAAATATCAACTTCTTGAAAATGTCACCTTCTTGAAATAAGGGAACCATCGACTCATGTCCCCGCAGCCGACCAATCCGAATGCCGGAACCGGAAAGCCCGGCGCGCCATCATGGCAGCGCCTGGCCAACGCCTCTTGATTTTCCGTTTCCCCGTATTATAAATATGGGGTTATGGAAAATACGCACCCCCCTGAAAAACAACCCCCTGAAACACAACAGCCGACCCCTGAAGGACGGCGCCCCGCACGGCGCCGCAAGCCTGGCGGCCGCCGCGCCGGCGGCGCTGCGGGACTCCCGGCGCGGCGGTCATCTTGCAATGTTAAGCCTGAAGCGGCGGACAATGGATCTAAAAGCCGCCGCTCCAGTGGCCGTATCCTTTCGGCCGATGAAAGCCGCCGGCGCCGCCTGGCCATCCGGCCACAGCCCACCTACGATCCGGCCCTGCCCATAGTGGCCCGCCGGGAGGAGATCGTGGCGGCCATCCGCAACCACCCCGTGGTGGTGATCTCCGGGGAAACCGGCTCCGGCAAGACCACCCAGATCCCCAAGTTCTGCCTGGA
>JAABTE010000075.1 GCA_011390035.1 Desulfobacteraceae bacterium
GCGGCCTCAGCCTCCGGCCCCAGCCCCATGCCGTCGGCCACCATGGTCACGTCGTCAAACAGGATCTCGATCCGGTCCGGGTCGATGGCCGCCCCGGAGCGGCCCGCCGCCGCGATGATCCGGCCCCAGTTGGCGTCCTGGCCGAACAGGGCGGTCTTGACCAGGCTGGAATGGGCCACCGCGTCGGCCACCCGCCGGGCGTCCCCGGCGGTTTTGGCCCCCTCCACGATGATATCCACCAGCTTGGTGGCGCCCTCGCCATCCTTGACCACCATGCGGGCCAGGCGGGCCAGCGCCGCTGTGAGACACTCGCCGAAGGCGCTTTCGGCCGGCTCGCCCGCGATGACCGCCCCGGAGCGGCCGCTGGCCAGTATCAGCGCCATGTCGTTGGTGCTGGTGTCGCCGTCCACGGTGATCCGGTTGAAGGTCCGATCCACGCCGTCGGCCAGCAGGCGGCGAAGAAGCCCGCTGTCAATCTCCGCGTCCACGCAGACAAAGCAGAGCATGGTGGCCATGTCCGGCCGGATCATGCCGGAGCCCTTTGCCACCCCGGTCACCGTAACGGTCCGGCCGTCGATGACGGTGGTTTCCACGGCGATCTTGGGCACCAGATCGGTGGTCATTATGGCGCTGGCAAAATCGGAAAAGCCCGCAGGAGACAGCTTTTTCACCAGCCCCGGCATGGCCGCCGCCACCCGCTCTGCGGGCAGGGGCTGGCCGATGACACCGGTGGAGGCCACCAGCACCTCTTCCGGATCGATGCCCAGGGCGTCCGCCGCGGATCTGGCCATGGCCCGGGCGTCCTCCATGCCCCGCTGGCCTGTGCAGCAGTTGGCGTTGCCGGCATTGGCCACCACCGCCCGGCATACGCCGGCCCCCAGCCGCTCCCGGCTCAGAATCACCGGCGCCGCCTGAACCCGGTTGGTGGTGAACACCCCGGCGGCCGCGGCCTTCTCATCGCAGACTATCAGCCCCAGATCCAAGCCGCCCCTCTTTTTCAGGCCGGCGGCCACCGCCGCCGCCCGAAATCCCGCGCATGCCGCCTGTTCAGTCATTGTGCCGTCATCCATTTCATGCATATCCTTGCAATCATCCGTTTTTGTTTGACAGAAACCGATTTTCCTGTCAATTTCCGACAATAGCCGAGGCGGGCGAAAATGGCAATGCCGCGGCAAAAATATTCAGCGGAAAGGCGATCAGCCCAAATGAAAAAAACCATAGGAAAATGCAGCCGGTGCGGCGGCCCCCTGGCCCTTCACCGCGCCTGACGCCGCGTGACCGTTCGCTGCGGGTCCTGCGGCGCCGACTATCCTTTGAATCACTTCACGGAATCCATGGATGATGACCTGGAACGCCTGCTCGAACACATGCGCTGCGATCGCCTGTAGGCCGTCCGCGCCCCGCGCCGCGACCCCGGAACCAGCCCCGGTTCGGACCCCCGTTCTGACCCCGGTTGCGACTCCAGTCCCGACCCCGGTTCGGACCCCGGTTCAGACCCCGGTTTCGGCTCCGCTTCCGACCCCGGCTCCGCTTCCGAAACCAACTCAGCTTCCCACCCCGGAGCCGGTTTCGGCTCCGGCGGCGGCTATGGCCCTGCTCGCCTGTATCCTGCTGGCCTGGGCCGCCCCAGCCGCCGCGGACACGCTTTATCTGAAGAGCGGAAAGGTGGTGCGGGCGGAAAAGATCTGGGAGGAAGGGGATCTGATCAAGTGTCGCATGTACGGCGCGGTGATCGGCTACCCCCTGGCGGACGCGCTCAAAATAGAAAAGGACGACCAGCGCCCCCCGGACGACCCCCTTGACGGCGGACGGCCCACAGGAGCCCCGGCGGAGTCGCCGGAGGAGGAGACCGCCCGAATCACCGCCGATTTTTTCGAGGCAGACCTGGGCCGGGTGCTTGGCATGATCCGGGAGGCCAGCGACATGAACTTCGCCGTGGATCCGGATGTGTCGGGAAAGGTGACGCTGACCATACAAGAGCCACTGCCCTGGGACGAGGTACTCCGGGTTGTGCTGAAGATGAACGGCCTGGCGCGGGAAGATTTCGGCCCGCGCATCATCCGGATCTATCGGCCGTAGGGGGCGGATCTATCGGCCATAGGGGGCCGTCAATCCGATGCCTTTTTGCCCCCCATCAGGGATTTGATCCAGGCCCATAATCCGCCGCCGCCCTTTTCCATCCGCGCCAGCATCTCCGAATAAGGGAAATGGGACTTGAGTTCATCGAGCCGTGATTTGAGTTCCCGCTGGCGCGTTTCGTCCCCCGCCCCCATCGCCGCGATCCATTCCATAAACACAGGCATATAGAGTTGTTCGATCCATTCGATGATGGGCAGGCGGCTGTCCGATGATTTTTGTTTCATCTTTCCCCCATGATTTTCCGGTTTACCGTCTAGGGCGATTGTCGCTTATTTTTTCTGGCCCTCTGTTTTTCCAGATCGATCGCTTCTCGTCTCTCCTTGATCTTCCGGTCGATCTCCGCGTACAGATCAGGATTGAATTCACCGATGGCCCTGGCGTGGAAGGCATAGACCTTCTGGCAGTAAACCGCCTCGTAAAGCAGGTCCTCTGCGACGCAGACATCCACCCACGCCGCCACCTCCCGAATGGAGCGCTCCAGCGCCTCGCGCCGGATTGCGTTGTATCTTTCCGGGTCGAAAACGCCCGCCTCCATGGCCACGTTCCGCCAGACGTTCAGGGATGCCAGGATGGAGGGGTAGCGATCCTCCCTGATGGCCTTTTCGAGCCGATACCGGCTGTCGGCCAGGCGGGCCTCCTGTCCCCGGGAGAGGGTCACGGGCGCCGCCTGGCTGGCCGATGGCTCCGAATCCGACTCATGGGCGGCGGCGACGGCGGAAAGCAGCCCCAACAGGGCCGCCGCCATCATGATTTTTTTTATTATGTTTAATAATTTCATACACTAAGACCTTTTATCTTGACCACATCTCGCCATGTCCTTTATATTACTAAATTAATTGACGGCTTTGAACCCATTTTTTCCAAACCGTCCTTGACACAGCCGGGATACTGCTAATACTTCAAGGTTCAATATTCGCGGTGTCCAAACATTACACTAAAGAGGAGGCGTCGAGGCAGGGGAAAGGCCCTTGTGGGCATTCCTCTCTATATTTTAAAAATGGAAACGATGCAAACAAATCAAAAAGACCATTTCTTTCGTTATGTTATCCTTCTGTTCCTTCCCCTTGTCGCTATTCTTCTACTTTCAACCTCTGCCCCGCTTTCCGCCCAGACCGAAAAGGAACAGCCCTTTCTGGCCTACATCTATGACGCCGCCGAGCGCCACTCCGTGGACCCGGCCCTGATCATGGCCATAATCAAGGCCGAATCCGGCTACAACCCCAGGGCGGTCTCCCGCGTGGGCGCCAGGGGGCTCATGCAGCTCATGCCGGCCACGGCCCGGGAGCTGGGCGTTTCGGATAGCTTCAATCCGGAACACAACATCCATGGCGGGGTCAAGTATTTCAAGTTCCTGCTCAACAAATTCGACGGGCGGGTCCGCCTGGCTCTGGCGGCCTATAACGCGGGCATCCGGAGAGTTCAAAAATACGGCGGGGTGCCCCCCTACAAGGCAACGCGCCATTACATCCGCAAGGTGATGCTTTATTACCAGCATTACCAGCAGATCATCGGAGCCGAAGCCGAACCGGCCTGACACACGCGCCCATCTGAGCCGGAGTCTGAGTATCGGAATCTGAGCATCGGAATCTGCGCTTCAGAGGCGGCGGGTCAGCAGATGTGGGCATCGGGCACGCACGCCCCGCTCGATGTCCGGGTCCAGCCGCGCCCGAAACAGGGTCTTGGCCCCGCAAAGCTGTTTGATCCGCAGCCCCCTGGCCCGAATCAGATCGGCCTCCATAAGGCTGGTGCCCTGAAGGTTGGCGTTCTCCATGTCCGCGTCCCGCAGCACGGCGCCCCGCAGGTCTGCCACCATCAGATCGGCGTTTTTAAGGCAGGCATGCCAGAAGAGAGCGTACATGAGGTCCGCGCCCATCAGGTCCGCGCCGGTCAGATCGGCGGATTGCAGATCGGCGCCGGACAAGCTGGCCCGCCACAGGTCCGCGCCGGCGAAGCGGCACGACACCAGGCTCGATTCGCTCAGGTCCGCCCGCTGAAGGTCGGCCCCGGTGAAATCGGCCCCGGCCATGTCGGCGCCGTAAAGGTCCGCCTCCTGGAGGTTGGCCCGGATCAGCCGGGCGGACCGGCCCTCGATATTCTGCATGTTGGCCCGGCTCATCACGGCGCCGGTCAGATCCGCCCCGGATATCCGGCCGCCGATCATCACCGCCTCCATCAGGTCGGCCCGCCGCATGTCCGCCTCCGAAAAGACGGCGCCGGTCAGGTTGGCCCGCCAGAAATCGGCCCGGTTCAGATTGGCCCGGTGAAAGACGGCTCCCTGGCAGTCGGCCTCCTGAAAATCGGCATCCGCCAATTCCCCGCCCTGCAGCATGGCGCCGCGCAGACGGGCCTTCCACAGATCGATCCCTCCGTCGCGCGGCTCGGGCTTTTCCCCATCGACCTTCCGGGCCATCGCTCCTCCGGTTTCCGCCTTTCCGGCGTCCTGTAAAGTATTGAATGAATCCGGCCCGATATCAATTAGATATCGAGCATGCTCACCTCCAGGGCGTTGTTCTGGATGAACTCCCGGCGAGGCTCCACCACGTCGCCCATCAGCAGGGTGAAGATCTCGTCGGCCTCCACGGCGTCCTCCACCTTCACCTTCAGCAATGTGCGGGTATCCGGATTCATGGTGGTGTCCCAAAGCTGCTCCGGGTTCATTTCTCCTAAGCCCTTGTAGCGCTGAATGCCGATGCCCTTCTTGCCCTGCTCAATGACGCAGGCCAGCAGGGAGCGCTTGTCATCCCGGCGCGCCGCTTCGGCTTTTTTCTCATCGGCGTAATACAGAAACGGCGGGTGATCAAAATCGGAAAGCCGCTGATCCATGGCCAGCAGGCTTTGAAAATCCTTGGAATGAATCAGGCTTCGGCCGATGCGCGTGGGCGGGACCCGCTCGCCGGAATCGGACACAACGGGCGGGGCGGCCATCAGCTCGAACAACCCCCGATCGTCTGACCACATGGGCTCGCTCACCATGTATCCAGTGGCCTCCAGGGCCGTCTTCAGCTCCATCACCCTGGCCTCCTCCCGCAAAAAGCTCTGGTCCGTCACCCCCCGCTCCAGAAGGAAAGAGGCCAGATCCGGCACGATCCCCCGCCGCTCAAGGCGCCGGAGCAGGGCGTTGTACTCGGACAGACGGGTCAGATACAGGTAAAGATCCTGGCCCGCAAGCGCCTCTCCACGGCTGTTTTCAATGATCCGATTTTCAGCGGCCCGCTTTAAAACGTAGTCCGAAAACTCCCGCTCGTCCTTCAGGTATAACTCGCTTTTGCCCTTTCCCACCTTGAACAGGGGGGGCTGGGCGATGTGCAGGTAGCCCTTTTCCACGATGTCCGGCATCTGGCGGTAAAAGAAGGTGAGCAGCAGGGTGCGGATGTGGGCGCCGTCCACATCCGCGTCCGTCATGATGATCACCTTGTGGTACCGGATCTTGTCGATGTCATACTCTTCCTCGCCCACGCCCGTGCCAAGGGCCGTGATCATGTGCTTGATCTCTTCGCTGCGCAGGATCTTGTCGAACCGGGCCTTTTCCACGTTCAGGATCTTGCCCTTCAGGGGCAGGATGGCCTGAAATTTCCGGTCCCGGCCCTGCTTGGCCGAGCCGCCGGCCGAGTCGCCCTCCACCAGGAACAGCTCCCGCTCGGCCGGGTCCGACGACTGGCAGTCGGCCAGCTTGCCGGGGAGGGTGGAATCGATCAGGGCGCCCTTGTTGCGGGCCAGATCCCGGGCCCGCTTGGCCGCGTCCCGGGCCCGGGCCGCGTCCGCCACCTTGCCGATGATGCTTTTGGCAACGGATGGATTTTCCTGGAAAAACTCCGTCAACTTCTCGTTGACCAGTGATTCCACCAGCCCCTTTACATCGCTGTTGCCCAGCTTGGTCTTGGTCTGCCCCTCGAACTGGGGCGACATGATCCGCACGCTGATGATGGCCGTCAGGCCCTCCCGGGCGTCCTCGCCGCTGATCTTGGTCTTGAAGTTCTTGGGCAGGTTGCCGTCGGTGGCGTAATAGTTGATGGTGCGCGTCAGGGCCGCCTTGAAGCCGATGAGATGAAAGCCGCCCTCCGCGGTGTTGATGTTGTTGGCGAAGGAAAAAATCTTTTCCGTGAAGGTGTCGTTGTACTGGAGGGCCACCTCGATCTGGGTGCCCGCCCGATCGCCCTGTATGAAGATGGGCGGATGCAGGGCCGCGGAGTGGCGGTTGAGGTATTCCACGAACTCGGCGATGCCGCCCTCGTAGAAAAACTCCCGCTTTTCGTCCGTGCGCTCGTCTTCGATGCAGATCCTTATGCCCTTGTTCAGAAAGGCCAGCTCCCGCATCCGACGGGCCAGGATATCGAACTCAAAGTTGTCCGAATTGAGGATTTCCGTGTCCGGCGAAAAATGGATAAGGGTGCCCCGCTTTTCCGTCGGGCCGAGGTCCTGAAGCTCGCAGGTCTTTCGGCCATGCGAATAGGTCTGATAATAAGAGCGGCCCTCGGTGTGAACCGTCACCGCAAGGTGCCTGGACAGGGCGTTGACCACGGACACGCCCACGCCGTGCAGGCCGCCGGAGACCTTGTAGGACTCGTTGTCGAACTTGCCGCCGGCGTGCAGCTTGGTCATGACCACCTCGAGGGCGGGCATCTTCTCCTTCTTGTGTATGCCCACCGGGATGCCCCGGCCGTTGTCCTCCACGGTGACGCTGTTGTCCGTGTGGACGGCGACGGTGATGATGTCGCAGTAGCCGGCCATGGCCTCGTCGATGCTGTTGTCCACCACCTCGTAAACCAGGTGATGCAGGCCCTCCACATCCACGTTGCCGATGTACATGGAGGGCCGCTTCCGAACCGCCTCGAGGCCTTCCAGTATCTGGATGCTGTCGGCGCTGTAAGTGTTGGCGTTGTTGCTGTTATTGATATTCATATCTTCATGGGCATGATGACGCTCATGTAATCGTCCTCGGACTCGCCGCGGACCAGGCACGGTTTTTCCGAGCTGACCAGGTCCAGGACCACGGTGTCGTCATCGATGATGTTGAGTGTTTCAATGAAAAAACGGGGGTTGAAGGCCGCCTCGATGGACTCCTCGTCGTAATCGACTGCCATCTCCTCCCGGGACTCCCCCAGCTCCGGGTTCGTGGTGGTGATCACCAGCCGGCCGTCCTCGAAGTTGAACAGGATGCCACGATAGTTGTCCGACGAGAGGATGGACATGCGCTTGAGCATCATCAAAAAAAGCTGCCGATCCATCCGCACCCGGTAGCCGCCCTGGCGCTCCGTGATGGCCCGATAGGGCGGAAAATCGCCCTCCAGCAGCAGGATGGCGATGGTCTCGTCCCGCTTTTGCACCACGAAATGGTTCCCCTTGAAGCCAAAGCCCACCGCGCCGCCGCCCCCGAGAAAGCGGCTCAGGTCGTGCATGCCCTTTTTGGGGATCAGGCGGGGCCGGAAGCCGGCCAGGGGCCCGTTTGCGGATTCCGGCGCTTCGGAAGCGCCGCCCCCGGGCATATCGTCTCCGGGCATGTCGTCTCCGGACATCCCATCTTCGACCACCTCGTATTCGGGCATCTCATCTTCGGGCATCTCATCTTCGGGCATGTCGGTTTCGTATGCTTCTTCCCCGTATCCCGCTTCCCCGTGCCCTTTTCTTCCGGACCGGGCTTTCCCGGCCAGGCGCTTTCCGGAAATCGCTACCTCGGCCGCGCCGTATTCCGTCGGTTCCTCCTCGATGTCCCGCTCCGGAGGGGGCCATCCGGCATCCTCGGGCTCGACCACCGGCTCCATCACCGACTCAATAACCGGTTCAATAACCGGCTCCATCGCCGGCTCGGCATCCGCCGGCGCATCCACTGTCTGGCCGCTTTCGCCCTGCCGCGCCCCGTCCGCCCCATCGCCCCCCTGGAGCAGGGGCTGATCGGCGATGGCCAGACGGCTGCCGTCCGTGGTGGACAGCCGGAGAAAGGGACCGGCCTCGGACCCGATGATCTCGAAATAGACCCCAAGCAGATGCGCCCGCTGCTCGTCCTGGGGCACGGTGAGGCCCACCACCCGATCAATGGCCTTCTTGAATCCGCCCGATTCTATCCTGAGAAAATCGACCTCCTCGATGATGGGCGATTCCGGAAAGTCCTCAGGATTCATGCCCACGATGTGGTATTCGATCTTGTGGCCGCCGATCTCGATCCAGCGGTTTTCCACCTCGTGGACCATCACGTCGTCATGGGGATAATCCCGGATAATCTCATAAAATTTCTTGGCGCTGATGGCCACGGCCCCATCCACCGCCACCTCGGCGGGGTAGTCACCCTCGAAGCCCGTGTTCAGGTCGGTGGCCGTCATCCGGACCCGTCCGTTTTCGGCCCGGATCAGGATCGTTTCAGTGATTGCCAGATTGGTTTTTCGGTTGGCCAGCCCCTGGATGGCGCCCAGCGCGTCCCGTATGCGACTCTTGCTGATGGTAAACTTCATGCCGATCCTCTCATGACGATGCTCCCGAGACAATCCTTCCGTGATAATCCTCCCGCGGCGAGACTCAATGCTCCGCGCGGCCCTCTCTGAAATCCGCGATGGTCTCCCGCCGGGCTTCCGAAGATGATTCGATCCACGACCGGAGCCGCCCGATGGTCTGGCGCCAGTCCTCGGACAGCCGCAGGCGGACGAAACGGGCGAACACGGCGTCCATGAAGGCCATGGCCCTGTCATACAGGAAGATCTTTTCCAGGATGGCCCCCTCCTCGTCGCCCTCGCCGCTTTCCGCCGCCGCGGTCTCCGGCGTTTTCAGGTTGGAGAAGGTCAGCCCCTCGCCCTTGACCGTGAAGCGCCAGATCTGGCCGGCCGACTCGTAAATCAGGTTCATCTCCGTGACCATGGCCCCCTTGCCCAGGGCCAGGAGGCCCTCCTCCAGGCCGGCGTCGTCTCCCCGGATGGTGATGGTCTCCCCGGCGCCGCCGCTGTGGTTCTCGATGACCATGCGGTTGCCCACGGACAGCTCCGCAAGGTCCGGATCGGCGGCCCGAAGCGCCTCCGGATCATTTTCCATGCAGAACCAGAGCCAGGTGAGAAACTCGTGGCCCAGGAAGCGATAGCGATCATACGATACGGATACGTCCAGCATGGGCTACTCCGAGATCCGGGCCGGGGCGAGGCGGTTGAGCAGGTCCTTGCCGCCGTCGTCGAGCCCGACCTTCAAGTTGGCGATGGTGTAGGGAAACAGGCGCAGCAGGGACATGTTCGCGAAGGACTTGGCGAACAGCGTCTCCAGCGTCTCGTTGGCCGCCTTCTGGGTGCTGAAGAACCAGAGCCAGCCATCCTCCGGATGCCAGATCACGTCGTACACATGGGGCGAGGCCGGAATCCGCAGGCACAGGTTCTGCAGCACCGCATCCCGGATGTCCGCCTTCTCCTGGCGGCTCAGATGGCTCCGCCCGGTATCAGCCAGGCGCTTGGCCACGGCCGCGTCAACGTGTTTTTTAACGATGCGGGGCGGGATGGTTTTTTTGTCGATGCGCAGGGAGAAGATGAAATACGGCCCCACCACGAAGCTGGAGTCGTTGAAGTCGGGCGCAAAGGGATCCCGCCGGGAGGTCCACCCTATGGACATGTCCTGCGGATCATCGTCGATATCAACGATAACGTGGGACTTGAGGCCGGCGGTGGCCGCGTCGATGACGGGCGGCTCCAGGGCCCCCTGGACGGCGTAGCGAACGATGGCCGATGTCTGTGATAAAATACCCATGTCGAATGTCGTGTCATCCTGTCTTGCCGCCGGCCGCCCAAGG
>JAABTE010000076.1 GCA_011390035.1 Desulfobacteraceae bacterium
TTCCTGGGTAGTATTTTTTTCCGGTATCCGCCGCCATGCCGGCCTAACATTCTGAATATTAATGTATAAAATTATCCTTGTTTGTGACGGCGCCGGCGCGGCGCTCCCGCCGGCGGATGGAACGCCACCGGCGGGGTTAAGTTACGCTAATAATTCAAGCAAGAATTGTGCCCGATGCCGTCGGCCGATGGGGCTCCCGGCGCCGGGAGCCGGCGCCGGTGACAGGCGCCGGTGACAGGCGCAGTGAAATGGGCGCCGGGGGATCGGGGCCGGCCGTCTCAGTCGAATCGGGCTCAGTCGAATCGGGCTCAGTCGAATCCGGCCCAATTGAATCCGTCTCAGTTGAATCTGGCGGTGCGCATCTGGCGGTGCAGCCGCTCCGCGCGCAGGCAGAAGGTCTCCAGCTTGGCGTTTATCAGTTGCGGGAAGGGGGATCCGTCCGTTTCCACCGCCAGGAAGGGCAGGTCCTCCACGTTGGATAGCACCGCCCGTAGCCGCTGGTTGGCAGGATCGGTGCCCAGCTTTCCTTCCCGGACCATGGCCTTGTTCAGGATCGCCTCGGCCAGCCGGTTGGGCATGCAGCCGAAGGGGCCGATGGCGATTACGCCGCAGACGTGGGTGGCGATTTCCATCAGGGCGCTGCCCACGGTCAGGATTGTCTCGCAGGTCAGGTGGGGCTTGATGTAGGGGGCGGCGCTGGCCATGATGGCGGGGATGTCGATGGGCTCGGCGTGGATCAGCCCGGAGCGGGATAGCAACGACTTGATGCGGCGCTCGTAGCGGTGCATGAAGTGCTTCTTTATCATGAAGCCGGGGGTCTGGGCCAGGGTCAGGCGCTTGGGGGTGTAGCCCCGCTCGTACAGGTAATCGCAGTAGATGAGCCATTCGGCGATGGGCGAGCAGGTGGTGGCAAAGCCCTTTTTGGCCAGCTCCTCGGTAAGGTATCGCCTGGAGAGCCCGTCCCGGCGCACGAAGATCTCGCCGGTCAGGCAGATCACCGGCACCTCGATGGCGGGCCGCTTTAAGGGAATCCCGGCCAGGACCGATGCCGATGCCTCCAGGGCCGCCTCCAGGGTGGGGTAGGTGCCGTATTCCAGCTCAAAGAGGATGTCCGACCAGCAGCTTTCCAGGATCTCCATGGCCGCTTCCGGCTGCCGGGCGCCGGCCAGCAGCATGGCCCGGATGTCTTCAATGGCGTCCGAGGCCACCACCGCCCACCAGGAGCGCTTGACGAAATCGCTTTTCATGCCGATGTAGGCGTTTTCGCCGGAGAGGGAAAAGAGGGCCACGTCGGGGATGCGCCGCTTTCGGATCAGCTCGTCCATGAAAACGCGGTATTGGCCGAAGCGGCAGGGGCCGGCGGCCGTGGCCATGAAGTAGATCAGTGCCTCGCCCTCGGGGCGCGGCGCCTCCAGGCGCTTTAAAAAGGCGCCGGTGGTCAGTTGCAGCGGCAGGCACTCCTTGCAGGATGTGTTGGCCCGGCCCAGCTTCAGCACCGAATCATCCGCCGGCGGCAGGGGCTCGGTGGCGATCCCGTTCCAGCGGAAGGCCGCGGCCAGGGCCTCGCTGGAAAACCGGCCCATGGAGGGCACGATCATTTTGACCCTGGGGTCGGTCAAGGGGATGGTTTCTCCGCCGGAGGTGATCACCGCGGGGCGGCCGCCCTTGAGGGCCGTGCGGGCGGGGAAGAAGCGGGACCGGGGCCGGGCGGGCTCCCCCTGGGTCATCTGCCGGCGGCGATAGGCGGTCACCACGTCCAGGAACGCCTCGATGCGGGTTTCAAGGCCCGCGTCCGCCGTGTGGCTGTCCAGCTCCAGGGTCAGGGAGGGCTTTCTGCCCATCACGTCCCGGAAGTAGCCCATCAGAAAGGAGTCCGGCCCGCAGGAGAAATTGGTGATGTAAACGCCGAACAGCGACGGATGGCGCTGGACGTACCGGGCCGCCTTGAGGATGAGCTGGCCCATGCCCCAGTACATGTTCATGTAGCCCACCGGCTCGCCCTCCAGGGGCAGAAAATCGATGGGGATGGCCCGGATGCCCCGGGAGGCCAGCTTCCGGGGGATGCCCATGTGGGCCTCCTCCACGAAGGCGTTGTAGGGCCGCCCGAAAACCGCCACCGCCGTCTGCTCCGGGTCCTCGGCCAGGGCGGCCAGGGTTTCCCGGCCCAGGGCCTGCATCCGGGCGCAAAGGTCCCGCTGGGCAGACAGGGCCTGGTCCAGGGCCGCCTCCGCCTCCTTTCTGGAAACCCCCATTTCCCGCGCCGTTTCCAGCAGCGGCTTTCGCGCCTCATCGAGGCCGTTGGTCAGGTTCAGCACCGGCGCCAGCACCCGGACGCCCCGGGCCCGCAGGTCGGCGATGGCCTCGGCAAAGGCGGTGCGGAGAAAGTAGGTTTCCCCTTGCACGAAGGGGCAGACCTGGGCGTTGGTGCCGCCGTTTAAAGCCGGCACCGCCTTGAAATGGGGCAGAAAGATGTACTCCGGCGGCGGGGTTTGTCTCAAAAGGGCGTCGAAAAATCCGTGGGCCAGCTCCGCCGGGTAGCAAAAGGGCGCGTCCCGCTGATCGATGCCCGCGGCGGTGGGCGCCTCCGGCAGGACGGTTTCAAATCCCAGGGCCTTGAAGAACCGGTCGTACATGGGAAAATAGGTGTTGACCAGAAAGCTCCGGTTGATGCCCACCCGCCCCCTGGGGGCGCCGGCCGGGGCCGCGGGGGCGTGGGATGCGAAGATCAGCTTCTGGCGCTGGTCCACCAGGTCCAGAGATTCCATGTCGTACTTGAGCCGGCGCCGGAGGTTGTAGTAGCGGTTGCAGGCCCCGCCGAAGGGGTATCGTTTTCCCTCCAGCTCGATGACGGCGATTTCGCAATGCCTGTCGCAGCGATCCTTTCCGCCCTTGCAGATGAAGGGCTTGCCGTAACCCACCTCCCGGTGGATGAGGGCCTGAAGGTCAAAGCGCGTCGGGGCCATCAGGCCGGCGTCGATCCGCTTTTTGATCTCCAGGGCCACGCCGAAGGCGCCCATCAGGCCCGGCTCCGGCGGCACCACGATGGATTTTCCCGAGATGGCGGCCATGGCCAGGGGCACGGCCCGGTTGTAGCACACGCCCCCCTGCATGAAGACCTTTTCCCCCACCGGGCGGTTGCCCTTGACCCGGTTGGAATAGTTCATGCAAATGGAATAGACCAGCCCGCCCACGATGTCTGACTGGGGGATGCCGTCGTGGATGGCGGTCTTGATGTCCGAGGAGATGAAGGCGGCGCACTGGTCGTTGAAGTTGGGGGGCTGGGCCCCTTTAAGGGCGATGTCTGCGATGTCTGCCATGGGGATGCCCAGGGTCTCAAGGGCCGATTCCTCCAGAAACGAGCCGGTGCCCGCCGAGCATGCCTCGTTCATGGCGTAGTCCGACGGCACGCCGTTGGTGATGTAGGTGTACTTGGCGTCCTGGCCCCCGATCTCGAAGATGGTGTCCACCGCCGGGTCGAAATAGACGGCCGCGGTGGCGTGGGCGATGATCTCGTTGATCACCCCGTCGGTGAGGGCGTGCAGGCCGGCGATCTGCCGGCCCGAGCCGCATACCCCCAGGCCGTTTATGACGACCGTTTCCGGGTCGGCCTCGGTCCGGATCTGCTTGAGGATCTCCCGGTAGCACTGGCGGGAGGCTTCCACCGGCTTGCCGTTGGTGCGCAGGTAGATGGAGGCCAGAAGGGCGTTGTCCGAGTTGCGAACAAGCACCGCCTTGGTGGTGGTGGAGCCCACGTCCAGGCCCAGGACGCAGACATCCCCCGGCCGGACGGCGGCCCGGTTCAGTGTCTTGAAGGTGACCTGGCCCTGCGCCGAGGACAGGGGCGCGAGCCGCTCGAAGGTGGCCGCGTCGGAATAAAAGAGCCGCTCCGGCCCCGGAAAGGGCCGGGTTTCATGATCAGCGGCCCAGAGGGCAGCGCCCAGGGCCTCGAAATAGGCCGCCTCCTCGGGCACGATCAGCCCCGGGATCTTTTCGGCCAGGCATTCCAGCATCACGGCGTTTTTCACCGTGCCGCCGGTGACCATGACGTTTTCCTTCGGCACAGACTTGAGCAGCTCCATGATCTTGGCGGCCATCATCCGGCACAGGCCCGCTGTCACCCGGCCCACGGGCACCCCCTTGTTGGTGGCGTGGGTGCAGTCCGACTTGCAGAAGACCGAGCAGCGGCCGGAGAGCCGATACGGCTCGTGGCCGCCGGACAGCTCGCCCACGTCCTCGATGGCCACGTTCATCCGCCGGAGCTGCTGCATGAAGAACTCCCCCGTGCCCGAGGCGCACTTGTTGCCCGTGAGCACGTTGGACACCTGGCCGGCGCCGTTGAGCACATAGGCCATGAAGGACTCGCCGCCGGCCGACACGATGGCGGGGCACCGGACCCCCGGCGGCCGGGTGAAGCGGTAGGCATGCTCCATGGCCTCGGTTTCCGAGATCTGGGACAGCCTGACGTACTGGCGGAAACGGCGGCCGGTGGCGGCGAACCGGTCGAAGGTCTCCGGTTGCCACCGCTCAAGGGCCGTCAGAAGGGTTCGCCGGGGGTCGCCGTCATGGGGAAAGCGGGCGTGGCGGGCCACCCTGGGGGCCGGCGCCTCAGGATCGGGAAGGCCCGCCTCGGTCCTTTCCGGGGCGGTGAGATGGACAAGCGTTATAGTGGAAGCGCCGATGCAGATGCCTAGGGTTTTCATGTGCTGTGTCTCCCCTCATCGAAAAACCATATCGTGATGCGGAACCTTTTGGATTAAGACAATCTTCAAGGCATCGGCTCAGGGAATCGCGCGGGCTGGCGCGGCGGCCCCGATGAAACAGTTGTCTCCCGAGGCGAGGGTGGAAATCGTGGTCGGTTCCGTGGGCAGCGTCACCACCCGGTCGGCCGCCGGCGCGTTGTTGCCCGCGGCCATCTCGTCGATGCTCGCGCCCACATGATTCCAGTAGTCCGCCTTGTCGGAGGTCAAACCGCTTTTTCCCTCGGCCAGGTTAAGATGATCGTAATCGGGGCAGATGACCATCTTGCGGATCCTCGCCAGACCGGTCAGGTCCTTGAGTCGAATGATGTTTTTTTCCAGGTAAAACCACTCGGTCCGCGAATCGACCGTGAAGATCGGCTCGCCGTGGGCCGTTTTTTCAAGAAGCAGGGCGCTTTGCAGCGGCACCATGCCGTCATTGGCCATGTAGATCAGCGCCCGGTCCTCAGAATTGTCGGCCGAGGCCCGGGCCTCCATGTTGGCCATCAACTGGGTGGCAAGGGTCAGGCCCGCGTGATCGTTGAAGGACAGGTTGAGCCAGTTGAATGGATCCTGCCCCCCCACGCCCAGGTCCGTGTCATAGCCGCCGTAGGCGATGATCTTGTCCAGGTAGCGGTCGTCGGCGTTCAGCTCCGCCAGGGTGCCCGCCTCCCGGTCCGGCAGGTACACGGTGCCGTCGGGGCCGGCCGGCGCCGGGTCGGGGATGTTGGCGTCCATCACCGACAGCGCGTGGGCGTTGCCCAGGGGCGAATCGAAGGTGAAGGTGGTGTAGGCTATGCCGTTTTCCGGGCCGTCGTAATTGTCCCACGCCAAACCCATGGTGCCCGCGTCGCTCACGTTGACCACGGCGTCGGCGGTAAAGCCATAAAGGATTTGGGCCAGCCGGGTGTCTTTGAATTTCCCCTTCACGGTGACAAGGCCCCATTCGGGCACGGCGCCGGGGGAGCCGTGATGGGGGGTGCCCAGGGTAATAAGTCCCAGCACCCGGTCTCCCTGGCGGCCGGTGCCGTATTTGCTCATATAGGACCGGCTCACCAGGCCGCCCCGGCTGTGGGCCAGCAGGAGCAGGGGCCGGTCCGGCCCGAAGTGTTCCATGATGGCGTCCCCTAGCTGGGCCGCGTTGCCGGCATCGCCGTTGTAGCCGATCAGCAGGCGGGTGTCGTGGTGGAACCGCCAGATCTCGTACCGGTCGCTGAAGCCCTCCCGGCGGTCCGCCCAGTCCAGGAAATTGCCCCAGCGGTCCTCGGGCTCAAGAAAGCTGTTGTCTCCGTGGACCAGGATCAGGGGGATCTTGTTTGGGGAGGGGGGATTTTCTGATATGAGCCCCCAGTTTCCGGCGGCCCGGGGCAGCATTCGCGGACGGGCCCGGCCTTCGGAGGCGACGCCGGTTTCAGCGGACGCGGCGTCATTGCCTCCGGACGCGGTTTCAGGGGATGCGGTGTCATTGCCTCCGGACGCGGCGTCCGGATTGGCGATGGCGTAGCCGCCGGGGGCCGGGGCCGAAAGCCACGCGGTCCGCCCGTCGGCGCCCACCGTGGCGGACAGGCCGGTGTCGGCCCAGGCGCTGGTGGTGGCGTTGGGCCGCCAGACCGATACAAGGCTGCCCGGCGGGAGGGGAGACAGGAGCGGAATCCGCAACCGGACGCCGACTACCGGGGCGGGCGTCAGGATTCGAACGGCCCCCAGAAGCGTCAGCGTATCGGCCGGATGGGCCGCCCGGATCTCGGCCAGCCGCTGCGCGTAGTGTTCCAGGCGGATGGCCGCCGGCGCATCGAGGGCATATTCGTCGAACCGGGCACCGGCGCCGTCGGCCGTTTCCAGCCAGCCGCCTTCCGGCCCCATGACCGCCTCGGCCGTCGTCGCCCGGTCCAGATGCCGGGGGGAGACAGCGGCGGTGGTTCCGGCGAGGGCGCCGGCGCCGCCGGAGGCCGGTATTGCCGCCGGGATAAGGAGAAGCGGAAGCAGAAGAAGCGCGAGCCTCCGGATGCCGCCGCGCCGTGCCAATGGCCATCTAAAATTTAAGTATGTCATCAGGATTCAATCAGTTGGGCAAATAAAGGTTTTATTGATCGCGCTTGCCATCATCATGTTCGAATATACATGACCGAATATATAGGAAAGGGCAAGGCGGTGTCAAACGAATAGGACCACTGCGGTTGAATTGACATGCCGGGTATCGCCCTTACCTTCCTTCCTCGGGCCTTCCTCGGGCCTTCTTCGGACCTTTTTTTCCCACCCGGTTCCGGAAAGGCGCCGATGTTGCCTGAAAAGAGCTGTCTTGATAGACCCCATTGCCTGGAGGAATGCCGATGGCCATTGAAACGAAAGACGAATTTTACGAGCGGGTGATGTCCATGGAAAAGCCCGTCTGCCCCCACTGCCGGACCGAGATGACCCTTTGGGAAACCCCGCCCATCAACTTCGGCGACGGTCTCGGCTGGGGATCGCCCTGGCTGTTCGTCTGCTTCAACGACGAATGCGAGCTGTACAAGACGGGCTGGGACGCGATGGAAAAAAACTACGGCCAGTCCGCCTCGTACCGGTGCATGTGCTGTCCTGGGGAGTCGGAGTTCGGCTGCATGCCGGTCTTCAGCCCCTCGGGCGGCAAGGGCCAGCTCATCGATGACGCGGACCTGATGCGCGAGGAGACTCTTAAGGAGAACATCAAGAAGGGCTTTTCCGTGCTGGCCGACTGCTACGTTCAAAAGGACGGGGTGACGGCGCTCAATATCCTCATGAATCCCGCCGAGCCGGCCCGGGTGCGGCTCAAGGCCGCAGAGATGATCGGGGACATCGGCGAGATCGAGGCGGTTGATCCCCTGCGAAGCCATTCGTTTCCCAGCGAGCCCATCCAGCTCCAGGTGACGGCGTCCATCGAAAGGATCCATGAGCGCCACGGCACCCGGGAATGCCCCCACTGCGCCGAAATCATCCGCCGCGCCGCGGAATCCTGCGCCCACTGCGGCCAGCCCGTGGCCGACGGCTCCCAGGCATCCGGGTAAGGCATGCCGGGGAGGCGCTTCTGTATAGTATGCCGGTGAAGCGCCTCGGTGAAACATGCCGGTGAAGCGCCCCGGCGCGGCCTATTGACCGAAAATCTGGCGGGAATCGAGTTTCCGGTAATCATTCGGAACCTCGAATTCCGACAGGGGTATGGGCTTGCGGATCACCTCAGTCACCTCGGTCTTGTCCGGATACCCTTCCTCGTCGTACAGGATGGTCCGAAGGGGCCATCCTTTTTTATATAGGGCCATCACCCTGGGGTCTGACAGGGCGGTCTCGGCGCTGTGGCCCAGGGCGGAATGGAAGGCGCGCAGCATGTCGCCGTAGGCGGCCACGTCCAGATCCGGCAAGATGGCCTCGGCGATCCACAGCTCCTGCTTCAGCGCGCCATTGACATGCACCTCGTGCCGGCGCGTGGCGTAGCCGGCCACCGTCGCGGTCTGGTCCGTTTCCTTCACCACCACGGTGGGGGGCGGGCCGCCGGTCTGGCTGAGGACCTGGCGACGCATGTCCTCCACCATCCGATCCCGCTGGCTCGGCGGCGCCTGCTCGAGCTTTTCCTCGATCAGGTCCGCGATGTCATCCGAGGTGAGCCTGGCGCCGGCGGCGAAGTCGGCCGGCTTGCCGGCCCAGTAGGTATTCAGGTTCGGATTGGCGAAGGTGACGCGGTTGTCGGCCACGTCGAAGATCATGACGTGATCCGGCGCGGTGAGCTTGAGATGGTTTTCGGCGATCATTGTCGTCTGCTTTTCCCCGTCCGAATCGACTCTGAAAAGCCATCCCGCCCCGGCGTCCGTTGTCATGGCCAGGCAAGAGATCAACAGGACGGAAAATCGAATCCACTTCATGCGCTCCTCCTTGTTTATGAGTCCATTGGTTTATGAGTCCATTTTTCTTAATTTATAGCGGATTAGCCGTCGTTTGTACAGTGGAATTCATTTGACCTGCCCCGTTCCTTGTTTTATTATTTTAAGAGTGAGCGCGTGGAATACTCCGCGCGCCAATCGGAAAGGGGGTTTCCTCATGAAACGGAAGATCCAGGGGATTTTCATCGTTCTTGTCATCACCGTTTTTGCATCCGTGTCGGCCGCGGCCACCGTTAAATACCTGCCATTGACCCAGTTCGGCATCAGCGTTCAGGCCAAAAGCCTCTATGCGGCCAAGGGCAAGACCGCCAACGGCGCCATTGTCGACGCCACCAAGGCCCGGCTCAACGGCCTGCCCGGCGCGGTCAACGGCCAGCGGGTAACGGCCACCTATATGGGCAACGGCTGGGTCCACGTGCGGAACGCGGCCACGGGAGAGGATGTCCGAATCGAGATAAAGGAGCATATTCCCTACGGCAAATGAGCGGGGTTTCCGGCCCCATGGCGGCAGACGGCGCGGCTTTGGGCGGATGCCAATGAGCGAGCGGATGCGAACACTAAGTTCGCAGGAGTTACGCAATTGAAATATAAGTCAATTGCGTAACTCCTATATTGAACGAAACAGCCATTTCAAGGAGAGGTTGCGGTTTTGAAAGTTGACGGACGGGACATGCGGCCCATCTGGCTGGGGCCGGACGGGCAATCGATAAAGGTGATCGACCAGCGCCCGCTGCCCCACGAGCTGGTGGTGGCTGACCTGCGCAGCGTGGCCGATGTGATCATGGCCATCCGCGAAATGATGGTGCGCGGCGCGCCGCTGATCGGCGTTGCCGGCGCCTGGGGCGTGTACATGGCGGTGCTGCGGATCGGGGCGGACGAGGCCGGCGAAGATGCCCTCATCGGCGAATGCACCCGGCTTAAGATGGCCCGGCCCACGGCGGTGAACCTGATGTGGGCGGTGGACGCTGCCCTGGTGGACGCCCTGGCGGCAAAGGGCTTTGACGCCCGCCTGGCCGCGGCCCGGGCCGCCGCGGAGAAGATCACCGAGATGGAGGTGGACAACTGCCGGCGCATCGGCGAGCACGGCGTTGCCCTGGTCCGGGAGATCGCCGAGGCCAAGGACCGGGGCAAGGTCAACATCCTCACCCACTGCAACGCCGGCTGGCTGGCCTGCGTCGAGTACGGCACCGCCACCGCCCCCATATACATGGCCCATGAAACCGGCATTCCCGTGCATGTGTGGG
>JAABTE010000077.1 GCA_011390035.1 Desulfobacteraceae bacterium
GCCATGGCCCGCACGGCCCGGTCCGGCTCCGGGTGCCGGGCGTATTCCCGCTCCAGGATGATGGTCTCCAGCAGGCTTTTTTCAAAGGCGCTCATGTCCCGGGCCAGGGCATAATACCCATGGACTCTGCCCATGAAATAGTTGGACAGAACAAAGGACAGAACAAAAAGCCCCACGGCAAGGCCCACAAGGGCCCATATGCGCGTTGCCACATTCATTATTAATCCCCTCCCCCCCTTGGCATGGCCTCGGCCATCGCCTCCGCCGGCGCCGGCGGAGGCGTTTTCCATATCAATCCAAAAGCTTTTCCAGCTCCGGGATGCTCATGGCATCGTTATACACCCCCGCCCCCACCTCGTAGGGGGTGTCGGGAACCGCCAGCATCAGGGAAATCTTCCTGGAGGGGTCCTTTTCCCCCGGCTTCGGCCACCAGTATTCGATCCATCCGCCCTTTGGCTTCTTGGCCGCCTCGCACCCCTGCACGAAGAACATGTTGCCCTTCACGTCCCGGATGGCGATGTTGCGCTTGCCGATGTGGGCGGCAATGATGGGATGGGCCACGGTGAGGCCCTGGGAACAGTCATGCACGAACACATAGGTGTCCTTCCAGACCCAGCGGCCCTTTGGATCATTGAATTCAGGGATGCCGTCGGCGCCCTTTTCCGACAGGAAGGCCGCGGCCTCCCGCAACTTTGCCACGATCTCTTCGGGGGGGGCCGATTCCGCCGCCGCGGTGGCGGCCATGGCCAGAACGCACATAACACCTATTCCGATCTTGCCTATCCTCATGCCATGTCTCCTTTGCGTATCGTTGTTTATCCTCTGGATTTGAAGCGCCCGTAATGTTTTCCATACATCAACGGCCGCAATTATGCTATAAAAAATCTGAACGGGGTCCATTTTTTTTGCCATTCAACACCAAAGCCGGGAAAAGGAGGCCAGCGCATGGCGGAAAGCAATCAGGAGGGGGCGCGCATGTCGGAAGACGAAATGATGACGCACCTGAAAAACGCCCTCGACCGGATGACGGAAACGGTGCGAATCTATCATTTCAAGGCAGGTGATCCGGGAAACATGTTCGACGGGCTGGCGGAAAAGACCCTGGCGACATTTGGGGGCCTTGCCAAAAAGCTCTCGGTGGAGACCCTTGCCCTGGACGACCCCAGGGCCGCCGAATGGGGGGTGGAGCGGGCGCCGACGCTGGTCTTCTCGCCGGACCGATACCGGATTAAATGGCTGGGGGCCCCCGTGGGCGAGGAGGGCCGCACCCTGGTGGAGATGCTCTTCATCCTGGGATTCGGCCAGAGCGGGTTGAGCGATCAATCCACTAAAATGCTTGAAAAGCTGGACGGCGAGCGGGCGGTGAAGGTATTTGTCAGCCCCACCTGCCCCTACTGCCCCCAGCAGGCCATAAACGCCGTCCGGGCCGCGGTGGCCCGCCCGGACGCCGTGTCCGTGGAACTGATAGACATCCAGGCCAACCCGGACCTGGCGGACCGGTACGAGGCCCAGAGCGTGCCCATGAGCTTTGCAGACGACGCGCTCATCGGCATGGGGGCCCAAAGCGAGGAGATCTTCATCCAGTCGATGATCGCCTTTGAGGAAAAGCGGGTCTTCATCCCGGACATCGAGGGCGAGCGGATCGAAACCGATCTTCTGATCGTGGGCGGCGGGCCGGCCGGGCTCACCGCCGCCATCTACGCAAAGCGCGCCGGCCTGGAAACGGCCCTGGTGGAAAAGGGGATGCTGGGGGGCCAGGTGGCCACCACGCCGGTGGTGGAAAACTATCCGGGATTCACCTCCGTGGGGGGCAAGGCGCTGGTGGACATCATGGTGACCCACGCGATGGAATACGCACGGATCTTCCAGGGGGAAGAGGTGGTGGCCATTAAGCCGGGAACGCCCATTGAAGTGACCACCTCCCGGCGGGTATTCACGGCAAAGAGCCTGCTGCTGGCCACCGGCGCCACCCATCGCCGCCTGGGCGCGCCGGGGGAAGAGCGCCTGTCCGGCCGCGGGGTGAGCTATTGCGCCACCTGCGACGGGCCGCTGTTCAAGGGCCGGCGGGTGATCATGGTGGGCGGCGGCAACAGCGCCGTCACCGAGGCCCTGTACCTGTTTCACATGGGGGTGGACGTGACCCTGGCCCATCGCCGGGACACCCTGCGGGCCCAGGAGTACCTGGTCAAGAGCTTGACGGACAACGCCATTCCGGTGCTATGGAACAGCCGGGTGAGTGAGATCCGGGGAAAAGAGCGGGTGGAATCGGCGCTGATCGAAGACACCCGGACCGGCAAGACCCGGACCATGGCCACAGACGGGGTCTTCATCGCCATCGGCTACTCCCCCACCACCGATCTTGCCGAAAAGATCGGCGTGACGCTGACCCCGGAGGGCTATATCCAAAGAGACGCCCGCCACCGCACCAACATCCCCGGCATCTATTCCGCGGGCGACGCGGAGGGCGGCTATAAGCAGATCGTCACCGCCGCGGGCCAGGGCGCAGAGGCGGCCATGAGCATCTTCGAGGACCTGATCAACCCCTACTGGAAGCGCGCCCGGAAGTAGAAAAGTGCCCCGCCGCCTTCGCCGATTCCTACCCCTTTTTACCCATGGTTCCCCATTGCGCCGATGGCGGAGCCATGAGATAAAGAGGATGCGGATCGCCATGCGCCAGAGGCGATGAAACCGGACAACACAGAGGATCGCCATGCCTTTCTTCAACAAATCCCGGAGGAAAAATGTTCGGTACCCGGTGCTATGGAGCGCCGAACTCGATGTGCGGTTTTCAGATCTTCGGGCCCGGTGGCCGGTGACGGTGACCAACTTTTCCGCCTTGGGGGCGCTGATCCAGTCCGAAACCATCTTCGCCCGGGGCCGGATGCTCATCGGCCTTGTGGATCCGCCCGCCATGGCGCTGGTGGTGACGATGCCGGACGATCCGGTCCGTCTCGACAGCCAGATCAGGTGGTATCGGCTGGACGGGGCCACCAGCCGGTTCGAGATCGGCATCGCCTTTAACGACGAGGAGCCGGAGACCGCGGCGGGCATGGACCGCCTGCTGGAAAGCCTTCGGGCGGCCGGCGCCCGGCCGCCGGGGTTATGCGCCCGCCTGAAAAACCGCCTCCTGTCCGCGGCCCCGGCCACCCGGCCCGCCTGAGCCTTCGCCCCGCCGCCGACCGTTGCTTGACGCCGTCATCGGAACCTGCTATTTATAAACGAGGCGCGATCGCGGAGTCTTTAACCTATGATATTCCATAACGGAGAACAGCGCCGCCACAAGCGCTACCAGGTCTGCTGGCCGGCGCTGATCGCGGTCCGATTTGAAAATCCGATCAATGCCATCGCCGGCGCGGCCGAGCCAGCCCGGCCCGATGACGCCACCGGGGGCATGGCCGATGATGCCCTCGGAAACACCATCGACGGGACCGCCGTAGACACCAGGGGATGGATCGTGGCCCGGATCGCCAATTTTTCCGCCCTCGGGGCCTTGATTCAGGCCCCCGGCATGATGGCGATGGGGCGGAATCTGCTGGTCTCCCCGGTCCCGCCGGACCTGTCCGTCCGGATGGACACGCCCGGAGGCCGGCTGGAAACCCCCATCGAAATCCGCTGGTACCGGTGGTCTGTTGAGCAGGTCTGTTACGAGATCGGCGTGGCCTTCCGGCGGGCGCCCCCCGGATTCGCCGAGGCGGCCCATCAACTGATCCGATATCTCAAAAAGCAGGGAGCGCCCCTGGCGTAAACGGCATTTACACCATGATCGATCGAATCCTTACATCGGGCCAGACGGCCCCGGAGCGCGCCGCCATCGAGGTGGCCCGGCTGCTGGACATCGAATGCGACAACGGCGGGTCGGAACGGGAGAACGCGGTGATGGCCGAGGGCACCCTGGTGATATCCGAGGGCCGGCCGGCCGCGCCCTTCCCCGACCTGCTCAATTTCATTCGGTCCCAGGGCCGCCATTGCCTCCATGTGGACATGATGACCACCACCGCCTTTGCAGCGGCCCGGGCCATCGCCGCCTGGATTCAGGATGAGCGCGTCCGGACCCTCCACGTCACCGGCCCGGACGCCGGCCCCGAATTTCCCCTCACCGTCTCAGACGTGCTGCAGACCGCCCTGCGCCTTGTCCATGTGGACACTGCCATGCCCGGCGCCCTGGCCCTGTTCCACGACGACGCCCGGGGCCGGGCCCTGACCGTCACCGTTCCCCAGACCGTTCACCAGGCCGCAGAGATCCTCCTATCCCGGCTCGATTTCCAGGACCGCTCTCGCATCGCCAACATGTCCGACAGGAAGCTTGCCGGGATGGCCGATTCCATGAAGCGATACATGATGAGCGAGTTCCGGCTGGGGGTGGGCAACGACGCCCTGCTCGACTCGTGCCGCCGCGCTTTGGGCGAGCCGGAAAAGGGCCAGGCGCCCGAGTGGGCCATACTGGCCGAGCTGCGCCGGAAGCTGCGCTCCACAAACGTGCTGAAGGTGGTCAAATGAAGACGGCCGGCCACTGACCAGGCCATGCCGGTGACCATCATCAGGTGATCATCCTATGGATAAGCCGTCAGGCCGACGGCGCGTCTTTTGTCAGCGGCGCCAGTTCCCGAATCTGTTCGTAATAGCCGCCCAGTCGATTCTCATTCGTCACAAAATCCCAGATATCGTCCGGGCTGGCGGCCCGTTGATCGACGCCGAAATTCTTGCCGATCTTGCTGAAGGCGTGGGCCACCAGCCATGAGCAGATCGGATAGTTCTCATCGACCGTCAGCCGACGGAAAACATAGGCGCCCATCAGGCACCAGTCCAGCAGGTGGGCGATGATTTTCGGGTAGCCGTAATTCCGGCCCACCTGTTTCAGGGCATAGGCCACCACCTCGTCGATCTGCTCCGGGGTCAGGTTCAGCGGCCGAAACACTGCCACATGGTCCGTGACCGGCGGCCCGTATCGCTCCCGGAGCCGGTGCCGCCCCACCTTGCTCAGGGCCTCCACCACCACCGCCTCCCAAACATCGCCGCCCTCCACCACCAGCCCCACATGGTTGACCTCGGTGCGGGGCTCCCCGAAACTTTTGGAAAAAAACCGAATGGCCCGGCTGATCCAGGCCGTCCCCCTGGTCAAAAAGATATCCCCCGGCCGCAATATCGCCCCATCCATCCCAACCTCCTTTTCCGCCGGCCCGCGTGCCGACATCGCCGTGATTGCCCATCCATTCCCGCGCCGCGTTTTCACCCCGCGCCGCGTTTTCACCCCGCGCCGCGTTTTCACCCCGCGCCGCGCTTACACGCTACATCCGAAACTCCCCTTCCTCGTAAATCACCACGTTTTCCCCCCCGGCGAGCCGCGCCGTCACCTTCTTGGGCGTCGTGTTCACCAGATCCCAGTGCAGGGCCGAGTCATTGAAGCCGAGCCGCTTTTTCAGATCCGGCGTCAGCAGGGCCAGGTCCCCGTCGTAGCTGTTGGAATAAGCCGACCCCAGGGCCAGGTGGCAATTGCCGTGGGGGCCGCCGAAGTTCTCGTCGAACAGGGTGTTGGCCATGAACCGCCCGATGCGGGAAAACCGCCGGTCCGTAAGGGAAAATTCCCCCACACGGCCGGCGCCCGGGTCCATGGCCGCCTGCTGGCGCAAAAACGCTTCGCCCTTGTCCGCCGTGGCCTCCGCCAGCCGGCCCTTTTTGAAAACCAGCCGCGCCCCTTCCACATAATTGCCGTTTCGGAAGGAGGGCTGGTCAGCGAAATAATGGCCCTCGGCGCCCCGCCAGTCCGGCGACAGGAAGATCTCGAAGCTCGGGATGTTCCGGCCGGAGATGCCGATCCATCGGCGGTTCGCGCCAGGGGTGAGTCGCAGATCGATGCCCTCGGCGGCAACATGCAGGGTCTCGATGGTAAGGCTGTTTAGCCATTTCTTGATGGCCTTGCCCTTCCGGTGGATCTCCCGCCACTTTTCCAACGGTTTTTCCTCGTTGAGAAAGCAGGCATCGGCGATCTGCCCGGCGTACTCGGCCGGCGATAGGCCGGCGTGGCGGGCCAGCTCCGGGGTGGGATAGACGCACAGGGTCCAGCCGAAATCCCCCGCCTCCTCCCTGCGGTTGAGGATGTCCCGGAAGGGCTTTGCGGCCCGGGCCGCCCGGCCGATTCTGGCCGGGTCCACGTCCGCCAGATGGGTGATGGATTCGGGGGCGTTGATGAAGATGCCGGCGCTGATGGATTCCAGCATGACGTCGTGACCCGGCTGCCGGAAATCGAGCTGCCGGTTGCCGGCCAGGGCGTAGAAAATCTTTTCCATACCGGCCGAGCCCATCTGCCGGACCACCGGGTGCATGCCCTTTTCCAGCACCCGGCCGTACAGGATTTCAGCCAGGGGAAGGGCCGCGGAATGGAACCGGATCAAAACGATGTCGCCCCGCCTCAGGGGCCGGGGGCGGCCTATGGACAGGCCCCAGAATAGGGCGTCCGCGTAGTTTTCAAGCTGCCGCTCGGTGAACGGGGGGGCGTCAGTCATGCTCCTCCTTCAAGAAGAGACGATGGTACTCCGTCTCGGTAAGATGGCGCTTCATCAGGCGGTGGATCAGGTTGAACAGCTCCTCGTGCTCGGCGTCCGCCATGCGGGAGACGAGGGTTCGGGCCAGTTGATCGTCCGAAATTTTCTGAAGGTAATAAATCAGGGTGTCCTCGTCGGTGGGCCGGTCGAGGCCGAATCCGACGAGGCCGTCATGGGATTCCACGAAATCGTGCGTGTGTTTCGCCATTTTTCCTTTTTCCGAAGGCTGAAAAGCTGGTATGGTGTCTTTTTGCCGGCGCCGGGCCATGGCCCGGACAATGGCAATGGCCCCATTCAATCGCCATGCGTTAAAAGGCACCTATACGCTAAAACATTCCATCGGTCAATGCGCAAGCCATGATGACACCTTACGATTATCTGACAACGCCGGACGGCGTCCGCATCCGGCGGGGGTTCTGGCCAACCGCCCAAGCTCCAGCCGAAACTCAAGCCAAAGCTCCAGCCGAAGCCCCCGCAGAAGCTCAAGCCAAAGCTCAAGCCGAAGCCCCAGCCAAAGCCCCAGCCGAAGCTCAAGCCAAAGCTCCAGCCGGAACGGTCGTCGCGCTGGCGGGGCGTTTCGAATTCATGGAAAAATACGCCGAGACCATCGGCGCCCTCAACCGCCGGAATTTTCATGTGTACATGCTGGACTGGCGGGGCCAGGGGCTCTCGGACCGGGCGCTGGTCGACCGGCACAAGGGGTATGTGGAGGATTTTTCCGAGTATGTGACGGATCTTGAGACGCTGATCGCCGCCCTTCCGGCCGACGCGCCCCGGCCCCGGATCTTTCTTGCCCATTCCATGGGGGCTCATATCGCCCTGCGCCACCTGCATCGGCACCCGGACGCGGCGGACGGATTGATTTTGGTGTCGCCCATGATCGACATCCGCACCGATCCCTTCCCCATGGCCGCCGCCCGCCTGCTGTGCCAGGCATACATGGCCCTGGGCCTGGGCCATCTGTACGTGCCGGGGGCGGGGGATTATCGGCTGGAAGAGGAGGTGTTCGCCGGCAACCGGCTCACTTCCGATCCCGGCCGCTTCGAGGTGCCCAAGATGGCCATCATCGAGAACCCGGACCTGGCCCTGGGCGGGGCCACCCACGCCTGGGTGGCGGCGGCCTTCAGGTCCATCGACCGCCTGCGGACCCCCGGCTACCTGTCGGTCATCCGGATGCCGACCCTGATGGTCTCCGCGTCGATGGACCGGGTGGTCTCCCTGCCGGCCCAGGAATGGGCCTGCGCCGAATTGCCGGACTGCCGGCGGGTGATCGCGCCGGGGGCCCGACACGAGATTCTGATGGAGACGGACGCGACGCTGGCCCGGTTCTGGGCGGAATTCGACCTTTTCATGGCGAGGTTGGCGGGACGGGACGGCGGCTCCGGGCAGGACGGCGGCTCCGGGCGGGATGACAGCTTAGGGCAGGACGACAGCTCCGGGCGGGACGGCGGCTCCGGGCAAGAAGGCGGCTGCCGGCCGCCCGCCGGGGCGCCGCCGGGGGAATAGCCGGCTCAGGGCTCCATGAAGTCCCGCAGATTGATCACCTTGTCGGTACGGGCGGCCCGGCGGCGCATGTCCCGGTCCTCGGTGGCCCGGGTTACGCGCATTTCGGCGATCATCTCCTCGATGCGGGGGTTTTCGGCGATCAGCGTCTGAATCCGATCCCCCAGCTCGGACCAGCGGTTGACGAGATCGGAGGTGTCCAGATCAAAGCCGACGAACTGGGCCAGCCGGTCCGCCAGGGCGGCCATCAGGCCGTAGTGGCGGGTGTTTTCCAGGTAAAAAGGGCAGTGGCACCAGAGGCTCAGGCAGCGGAAGCCGCTCTTGGTCCCCTCCGCCTGGATCAGGGCGTGGACCGCCCCCGGCCCCTCGTAGTAGATGGGGGTGATGTTGGCCTCGGCCATAAAGCGGGACAAGCCGTCATCCGAGGCGATGCCCGAGATCCGGCGCTCCGTGTGAAGGACGTGGTCGTACATGCCGCCCAGGGTGATAAGGGTTTCAACCCCGAGGCTTCGGCACAGGGCGAGCAGGGCGTCGGCGAACCGGCGCCACCGCAGGGTGGGCTCGTCGGCCCGGAGGATCACCAGGTCCGCCCCCCCGGCCGCCTCGGCGCGGACGGCGTAAAAGGTGCCGCCGGGCCACTGGACCCGCTTCAACACCCCGTCCCGCACCTGGATGGCCGGTCGGCTCTCGTCGTACCGGTAAAACATGTCCGGGTCAAGGCTGGCAAAGGGCCTGCCCTGAAACCGGCGCGTCAGGTATTCCACCATGGCGGTGGAAACGTCCAGCGCGTTGCCCCAGCCATCGAAGCCGGCGATGAGTACCGGACGATTCAGCTCCGGGAGCGCGTCGATGTGAATGCCGCTTATCGAATCTTCCATATGCTCTTTCGCGTGACGGGTGACGGTCTTGCCATGGGTCGATCCTATCAGAACCGGACCGGCCCTGTCAAATCAGACCCGAGGGCGGAAAATCGGGACGGAACCGATGGTCCGATGGGTCATGAAAATATTGACTTCACAGGAATATCCGATGTATGCTGTCGGCATTGAAAAACCGCTCGGCGAAAACCCGCTTGAAAGGAAACGCCATGGCCCGCTCCCAGACCCGGAATACCGAAACAACCAAAAAGCGCTCCTTCACCCGGCTGCTCATCGGCCTGTGGCTGGTCGGCCTGACCGTCTTTCTCATAATCGTCTATACCAACATGCAGGACCGGCCGATCCACGCCCCCGTCACCCCCGGCCCGGTGGTGCAGAAAATCCGGCTGAACGGCAACGGCCTTCCGGAAAACGTGGCGTCCAGAGAGTCTGTGGACCGGCTGGAAAAGCGCGTGGTCCGCGTTGAAAAAAAGGTTGACGAGGTGGGGGACATGACCCGCCAGGTGGTCGCCAGCGTTCAGGAAAAGGACCAGCGCCTGGCCATCCTGAACGACCGGGTGGGCCGGCTGGAAGCCGGCGTGGGCCCGGAGGGGATCGGACCGGCCATGGTCTCTCCGGTCGGCCCGGGCAACGGTCCCGGCAAAGGTCCCGGAAACGGCCCCGGCAAAGGCCCCCGGCCGGACATCGTCGCCACCGCCCGGCCGGGAAACCAGCCAGGGGCCCAACCCGCCACTCCGGCCGGTGGCCGGGGGATTGATTCCGCCACCGCTCTCGACACGGCGCCGCTCGACAACGCGGGGCAAGCCCCGACAGTCGCCACCCGCCCGCCCGGCGGCGGCCTGGACCCCCTTCCGGGCATGGACAGCATAGCCGACGCCACCCCGGCCCCGGCGGGAACGCCATTGCCCGCCGCGCGCCCCGCCGCCGCCGGC
>JAABTE010000078.1 GCA_011390035.1 Desulfobacteraceae bacterium
GGACCAGCTCTTCCCGGATGCTGTCGGCCCGCTCCCAGTCCCGCGCCCGCCGGGCTTGCCGGCGCTCCGCCATGAGCCGCTCGATCTCCGGGTCCGGCGGCGGGGCCTGAAAGCGGATCAGGTTGAGTACCCCGTCGATCTGCCTGAACGCGGCCAGGATCTTTTCCGCCCCCGCCTGGTCCAGCGACCCTTCGGTGATCAGGATGTTTATGCGCCGCACGTTCTGGTACAGGGTCGAAAGGGCGCCGGAGATGTTCAGGTCGTCGTCCATGGCGCTTACAAAGCCGTTGCGGATGTCGTACAGAAGTTGATCCAGCTCCGGGCAGGGCTTGCCCTCCCGCACCGACGACAGGGCCGCCATGCAGGTGTCCAGCCGTCGGGCGGACCGGGCCGCGGCGTCCAGCCGGTCCAGGGAGAAGGCCAGGGGCTTGCGGTAATGGGTGGACAGCAGCAGGTAGCGAAGATCCCGGCCCTCGTAGCCCATCTCCAGCAGCCGGTCCAGCGATTCGGGGCCGCTGCCGCCGGGGTCGCCGTTTCCGGGGCCGCCGCTTCCGGCGCTCCAGCCGTTTTCCATCACCCGGTCGCAGTGGAGCCAGAAGCGGGCCAGGGGCTTTCCGGTGATGGCGCCGGCGATGGCGATCTCGTTTTCGTGGTGGGGAAAGATCAGCTCCCGGCCGCTGGTGTGGATGTCGAAGGACGGGCCCAGAAACTTCATGCAGATGGCCGCGCACTGCAGGTGCCAGGAGGGCCGCACGTTGCCCCAGTCGGTCTTGATGTAGATGCCGCGCTTGAGTTCCGACAGCCGGGAGCGCTTGAGCAGGGTGAAGTCCCGGGGGTTGTCCTTTTCATACTCGTCCAGATCCACCGTGGACCCCAGTCGGATCTTGTTCAGGTCCACCCCCGACAGCCTGCCGTACCCTGCAAAGCGCGAGATGTCGAAATAGACCGACCGGAGCTTTTCGTAGGCGTAGCCCTTTTTCACCAGCGTCTCCACCATGGCCACCATGTCGGCGGTGTGCTCGCTGGCCAGCGGGTAGTGATCCGCCGGCTGGACGCCAAGGATCTGAAGGTCTCGCTTGAAGGCGGCCACATGTTTTTCCGTGAATGTGGAAAGCGGCTCGCCCGCCTTTTCCGCCCCCGCGATGGTCCGGTCGTCATAGTCGGTGATGTTCATCACATGGCGCGTGGCGTAGCCCCGGCAGGTCAGGTACCGGCACAGCAGGTCCGAAAAGACAAACCTGCGGTAGGCGGCCGGATGCAACCGCCTGTCGGCCGTGGGGCCGCAGGAATAGACCGAGGCCTTGCCGGCGGCGATGGGGGCGAAGATCTCCTTTTTGCGGGCGAGGGTGTTGTACAGCTTCAGGTCGATCTTTTCCCGCTCCGCGAACAAGGTGGTGCTAAGATACCGCTCCCCGCCGTCCGGAAAGATCACCACCAGGACGCCCGACTTCATGGCGGCGGCCGCTTCCCTTGCCACATGCATGGCCGCCCCGCTGCTCATGCCCACGAACAGGCCCTCCTCCCGGGCCAGCCGGCGGGTCATCTCGAAGGCGTCCTCGTCGTCGATGTTCACCTTTTCGTCCAGCCGGTCCTTTTCGTACAGCTCGGGGCAGTAGGCCTCCTTCATGTTCTTCAGGCCCTGGATCTTATGGCCCAGGTAGGGCTCCACGCCGATGACGCGGATGGCCGGGTCACGCTCCTTGAGCCGTCGGGAGATGCCCATGAGGGTGCCGGTGGTGCCCATGGTGGCCACCACGGCCGTCAGCTTGCCGTCCGTCTGGCGCCAGATCTCCTCGGCGGTGCCGTGGTAGTGGGCCAGCCAGTTGGCCGGGTTGTTGTACTGGTCCGCCATGAAGTAGCGGTCCGGATTTTCCCGGGCCAGGCGATAGACCTCCTCGATGGCCCCGTCCGTGCCCATGTGGCCGGGGGTGAGCAGGATCTGCGCCCCCCGGGCCATCAGGATCTTGCGCCGCTCAATGCTGGCCGCCTCTGACATGGCCAGCAGCAGCCGGTAGCCCTTCACCGAGCAGACCAGCGCAAGGCCGATGCCGGTGTTGCCGGAGGTGGCCTCGATGACGGTCTTGTCCGGCGTCAGCTCGCCGGACCGCTCCCCCGCCTCAATCATGGTAAGGGCGGTTCGGTCCTTGATGGAGCCGCCGGGGTTCATGTATTCCAGCTTGGCGAAAATCCGGACGGCCGGATTGGGGTTGAGGTGGCGGATGGCCACAAGCGGGGTGTTGCCGATGGTGTCCAGGATCGAATAGCCCATTATTTATTCCATGGCGCCGATTGCGCGTTGGTTGGTGTTGATGATAAAAAGTGGCCAATATAGCGCGGGTGAGGGTGAACTACAAGGATTTTATATAAGAAGGGATTTGTTCCGGGCCCGGGACGTATCCTTGATCTTAAACAAAATCCTTGATCTTAAACAAAATCCTTGTAGTTCTTAAAAAAATCCCTGTAGTTGTTGCCGGATCATCCATGCCGAATGGCTTGCGCCAGGCGATTCAGCCGTTCCGTCAGGGCCGCGACAATCCGCTCCTCCACGGCCTCCGGCGGCTGGGCGGCGTCTATGACCGCGAAACGCTCAGGGGCCTCATCGGCCAGGGCCAGATAGCCCGCCCGCACCAGGTTGTGAAAGGCCAGGGCCTCGTGTTCAAAGCGGCTTTCGTCCGCCGGGCGGCCGGCGTCGGCCAGCGCCCGGGACAGGCCCACGGCCGGGTCCAGATCCAGAAGCAGGGTCAGGTCCGGCATGAAGTTGTCCAGGGCCACCCGGTGAAAGTCGCGTATCCGCCGGATATCCAGCCCCCGGGCATGGCCCTGGTAGGCCACGGTGGCGTCGAAATACCGGTCGCACAGCACGGTTTCGCCGGCCGCGAGGGCCGGGCGGATGACGGTGTTGACGTGCTGGGCCCGGTCCGCCATGTAAAGGAGAAGCTCGGCCGTCTCGTCAATCCCGCCGCTGTCCGGCGATAGCAGGATGGCCCGGATGCGTGCCCCGATGGCCGTGCCCCCCGGCTCCCGGGTCAGGCGCGGCCGGTGGCCCCGGCTTTCCAGGTATCGGGCCGCGGCGCCCATGCGGCTGGTTTTGCCCGACCCCTCCACGCCCTCGAAGGTGATGAACAGCGGCCGATTGGCTTTTGGCATCGTTTCGCCCTCCATCGCCTATGGCCCGTTGTCCAGATCGGGGCCCGGGTCGGGCGCGGCGGGATTTCCATCATCGGCCCCGTTGAAATGGCCCCGGTAAAATTGGCGGCCGTACAGGTTGTGATAGGGCGTCCACGCCTCGGCCGCCGGCGAGGCGTCCATGAAGTCCCGGATGCCGTTGACCTTGGCGTCGATGTCGTCGATGTGGTTGAGCAGCACCGCCTCGATGGTCTTGGGCGGCTCCGGCGAGCCGTAATCCCGCTGGCCGTGGTGGGAGATTATCATGTGCTTGAGCAGCAGGGCCAGCTCCTCGGGGAAGCCTTCGATGGAGCGGATCTTTTCCGACACCATCTCGCAGCCCATCATGATGTGGGTGAGCAGGCGGCCGGCGTCGGTGTAGTCTATTTTGATCCGGTAGGCGTATTCCTTGATCTTGCCGATGTCGTGGAGGATGGCCCCGGTCAGCAGCAGGTCCATGTCTATGTTGCCGTAGTGGCCCTCTATCCGCTTTACCAGGATGGCCATGGACAGGGTGTGTTCCAGAAGGCCGCCGAGGTAGTTGTGGTGCATGCGCTTTGCCGCCGGGGCGATCTTGAAGCGGCGGGCGAAGTCGGCGTCGTCCCAGAAGGCCATGAGCAGCCGCTTTAAATGGACGTTTTTCATGCCGTCGGTCAGGTTCACCAGCCGGTCGAACATGGCCTCCACGTTGCGGGCGGTGGCGGGGATGAAGTCGGCGGCGGAAAGGTCATCGTCGAAGCGGGCGGCGATGGACTGGATGGTGAGCTGGAGCCGGCCCTGGTATTCGGACACCGTGGCCCGCACCGTGACGAAATCCGCGGCGGCAAGGGCCGCGGCCACGCGCTCGGCGTCCTCCCAGATAACGCCCCGGATGGCGCCGGTGCGGTCCCCCAGCATCACCGTGAGAAACTGGCCGCCGTCCTTTTTACGGGCCAGGGATTTTTCCTGGAGAACGAACACGTCCGCCACGGCGTCTCCGGCGCGCAGGGCGGAGATGAACTGGCTTTTCATGGCCGGGGCTCCTTTTCCGAAAAAAGGGTCCAGTCCCGCATCTGCTCCAGGGTCCGGTAATCGGTCACGTCGCACTGGAGGGGGGTGACGGTGACGTGGTTTCCGGAAAGGGCGGTCCAGTCGATGGCCATGTCGTCGTCAAAGGTCTGGATGTCCCCCCCCAGCCAGTGATAGGCGCGGTTTCTCGGGTCCACCCGCTTTTCGAAGTACTCGGTGATAACGGATACGCCCTGGCGGCTGGCCCGCATGCCGGCGATGGCCTCCGCGGGCAGGTCCGGCACGTTGATGTTGAGAAGGGTGCCGAAGGGCAGGCCCTGTCTGTGAACGGCCTCGGCGATGTGGGCCGCGTAGCGCGCCGCCGTGTCCCAGTGTTGAACCTGCCGGGCGTTGATGGAAACGGCCATGGCCGGAATGCCGTACAGGGCCGCCTCCCGGGCCGCCGAAACGGTGCCCGAGTAGTGAATGGCGATGCCCACGTTGGCCCCCGGATTGATGCCGGAGATGACCATCTCCGGTTTTTCGCCGAGCACCTCCAGGATGCCCAGCTTCACGCAGTCCGCCGGCGTGCCGTTTACCATCTGGCCGGTGTGGCCGCCGCGCAGGGTCACCTCCACCAGCCGCAGGGGCTCGTTGAGGGTGATGCCGTGGCTCACGGCGCTGCGCTCCCGGTCCGGGGCCACCACGGTAACATCGTGCCGTTGGGCCAGCGCGTCATGCAGGGCCCACAGGCCCGGGGCGTGGATGCCGTCGTCGTTTGTCAGCAGTATTTTCATTGGCTCCATTTTAATGGGCGTCCGAATTCAGACGCTTATTTTCTTCCGGAAGCTTGATTTTTACTCCAGAATAGGGTTTATACTGTACTTTCAGTTCCGGTTCAAGCCCAATAAAAGGATATGGCGTATGGAGGCGGAAGCGAAAAAAGGGCGCGTGGGAAAAGCGGGGTGGCTGTTGCTGGCGCTGCTGCTGGGGTGGCTTGCCGGGTCGGCCGGCATGCCCCAGGTGGTCCGGGCGGCCCCCGAAATCCCGGCGCCGCCGGATCTGGGCGATCCCCAAACCCCCTGGCGCATCACCGCCGACAGCGTGGAATACGATACCGTCAACCAGGTTTACACGGCCTCGGGCAACGTGATCATCCGAAAGGGCGAACGGGCTTTTTACGCCGACCGCATCACCTTCGACAAGCCCTCGGCCACCATCGACGCCTCGGGCAACGTAATGGTCACCTCCGGGGCCGACGTGCTCACCGGAGAGCAGATCATCCTCCACCTGAACACGGAGACCGGCACCCTCCGCCGCGGGCGGCTCTACATCGAAAAGACCCATTTTGCCGTCCGGGCGGACCGAATCGACAAGCTGGACGCCGACACATACCGGGCCTACAACGCCACCTTCACCGCCTGCGAAGGCCCGAACCCGGACTGGAAGATCACCGGCAAGCGCATGAAGGTGACGGTGGAGGGCTACGGCCGGATCACCCACGCGGCCCTGTGGGCGCGGAACGTGCCCATCTTTTACACGCCCTTTTTCATCGTGCCGGTGAAGACCGGGCGCCAGACGGGGCTGCTGATGCCCGAGTTCGCCTACTCCGATCGCCGGGGGGCCGAGTACGCCCAGCCCTTTTTCTGGGCCATCGATGACAGCGCGGACGCCACCGTATTCGCCCATTACATGTCCCGCCGGGGCCTGCGGGCCGGGGCCGAGTATCGGTTCATGGCCGGCCGGAAAACCCGGGGCACCCTGATGCTCGACTACATGCGCGACGAGGAGGTGGACGACGGCACCCCGCATGCCGAGCGCAACTGGGGCTACGGGGCCGACGCGGCCATCCGGCCCGACCGGGACCGGTACTGGTTTCGCGCCAAGCACGACCAGGCCCTGCCCTGGGGCTTTTCCGGGGCGGTGGATCTGGATGTGGTGAGCGATCAGGATTACCTGCACGAGTTCCAGGAGGAATACGCGGGCTTCGAGGAGACCGAGGACGCCTTTTTCGCGGCCTTCGGCCGGGAGCTGGATGACTACAACGACCCGCTTCGCCGCAGCCGGGCGCGGCTTTTTCGCTACTGGCCCCGGCACAGCCTCTACGCCGGTTTTCGATGGACCGAGGACGCGCGCCGGTACCCCGAAGGCGCCGAGCCGCCGGACGAGACCCTTCAGCGCCTGCCATATGTCCGATTCGATTCCGTCCGCCAGCCCATCGGCGACACGCCGCTGCTGTGGCGGCTGGAATCGTCCTATGACTATTTATACCAGGAGGACGGGGACCGGGGCCATCGGATAGACCTGCATCCCCGGGTCTTCTGGCCCCTGCGGCTGGAAAATTACCTGACCGTGGAGCCCTCCCTGGGATTCCGGGAGACCGTCTGGTATTTGGATGAATTCGATCCACGGGAGACCGGCGACGACCGGAGCCTGAGCCGGGAGCTGTTCGATTTTCAGCTCGATCTTTTCACAAGCCTTTACCGCGCCTGGTCGGGCCAGGGCCAAAGCGGCCTGGCCAACACCCTGCGGCCCCGGGTCGTCTATAGCTACATCCAGGAGCAGCGGGAGAACCTGTACCCCTTCTTCGATGAGACCGACCGCATCCGCCGGCTCAACCGGATCGATTACTCCCTGACCAGCATCTGGACCGTTCCGGTGGCCCGGCTCCCCGAGGACGGCGGCGATAAGAACGGTTCCGCGGACGGAAAAAATACGGCTCCGGCGGGCCGGCGGCAGGTATGCCGGTTGAAGTTGGCGCAAAGCTATGATATCGAAGAGGCGGAAATGGCCGACCCCTACGCCGGCGAGTATGCGGACACCCGGCCCTTTCGGCCCCTGCGCGGCGAGATCCAGTGGGCGCCGGGGCCGTGGTTGAACCTTCAGGGGCTGGCCCTCCAGGCCGACGCCGAGTGGGATGTGTATGACGGCCGCTGGCTTTCCCGGAACATCTCCGCCGACCTGACCGACCGGCGGGGGGACCGGCTGTTTGCGGAGTATCGGTACACCCGGAGCCTGAGCGAGACAATTTATATCAGCCTGGCCGCGCCGGTGGCGGCCGGGTTGCGTGTTTATGGGGAATACGAGCGAAATCTGCATGATGACCTGACGATCCGGACCGGAGGGGGGATCGTTTACGAGAGCGGGTGCTGGTCGGCCCGGTTGCGCTATTCGGATGAGGCGTCGGATCGAAAGGTGGCGCTGACCGTCAACCTGGAAGGACTGGGGGGGGCCGATTGACATGGCCGCTTAAGATCCATGGCGCAAGCGGACAATCTGGTGGCGCGCTGGTATGCCCTGCATACCCGCAGCCGATTTGAAAAGGTGGTGGCCGAGGGGCTGCGGGCCAGGCGGATGGAGGTCTTCCTGCCCCTGCATTCGGTTATCAGCCGGCGGCGGGACCGGCGCAAGGTGATTCGGGCGCCGCTGTTTCCCGGCTATGTGTTTGTCCGGAGCGATCTGGACCCCCGGCGCCATGTGGCGATATTGCGGGCCACGGGCGCCGTCTCGCTGGTGGGCGGCACCCATGGGCCTGTGTCGGTGCCCGACGAGCAGATCGAATCCCTGGCCATCATGGTGGCCGTCCGGGGCCGGGAGATTCTCGCCGGCGATTATGCGCTGGTGGCGCCGGGCCGGCCGATTTTGGTGAAAACCGGGCCCCTTGCCGGCGTGCGGGGCCTGTTTGTCCGGATGAAGGGCGCCCACCGGGTGGTGGTGCGCCTGGATGCCCTTGGCCGCTTCGCCGCGGTGGAGGTGGCGGCGGAGGATGTGGAGATTATTCGGTAAAAACTTTCATAACAGCTTGACTTTTTATCACATTGCGTTTATGACCAGAACAGGCTTTTCAAGGACCATATCGGAAACGGAAACAAGGGGTTCATCATATGAATAAGCTGGAGCTGATTTCCGCTCTCAAGAACGAGGCCAACATCTCCAAGTCCGAGGCCGCCAGGGTGGTCGAAATCTTTTTCGGCAACATGGCCGACGCCCTCTCCGATGGGGAGCGCGTCGAAATCCGGGGCCTGTGCAGCTTTTTCGTGAAGGATTACAAAAGCTACACGGGCAGAAATCCCAAAACCGGCGACAAGGTGACCATCACCCCCAAGAAGCTGCCCTTTTTCAAGTGCGGCAAGGAACTCAAGGAGCGGGTCGATTACTAGCCGGCGGCCTTCAAGCCAAGGCGCCCTGGCCCCCATCATCGGTCAGGATCGGGCCCAGGCCCTGCTGTCGGCGCTCGTTCGCCGTTCCGCTGTTCCCCACGCCCTCTTGTTTTCGGGGATGGACGGGGTGGGCAAGCGGACCACCGCCCTGCGCCTGGCCATGGTCCTCAACTGCGAGGCGGACGGCGCAGGGCCCCGGGTGGCCGGCGGCCGGCTTAACCCGTGCGGCGCCTGCCGGCCCTGCCGGAAGATCCTGTCGGATAGCCATCCGGACGTTCAGGTGGTGGCGCCCTCGGGGGTCTTTATCCGCGTCGAGCAGATCCGGGCGGCCCGGAACGCCCTGGCCCTGAAGCCGTATGAGGGGCGATGGCGGGTGATCGTCATCTCCGACGCCCAGGCCATGAACGCAGAGGCGGCCAACGCCTTTCTCAAGATGCTCGAGGAGCCGCCGGGCCGGACCATCCTGGCGCTCACCGCGCCCCAGGCGTCTGACCTGCTGCCCACCATCGTCTCCCGTTGCCAGCCGGTGCGGTTTCAGCCCATCGGCCGTGCGGCGCTGATCGACCACCTGGTTCGGGAGCGGGAAATGTCCCGGGAGGCGGCGGCGGTGGTGGCGGCGCTGGCAAGGGGCGGGCTCAGCCGGGCCCTGACCCTGGACCCGGCCGAATGGCTGCCCTACCGGAGCTGGCTTCTGGAGCGGATGGCCGCCCTTGCCGGGGGGGGGGACGCCCTTCGGCTGGCCCTGGCCGAGCGGCTGGCGGCGGACAAGGAGAGGCTGCCCGAGATCATGGAAATGTTAAAGCTCTGGTTTCGGGACCGGTGCGTGGCCAAATACGATCCGGATCGGATCGAAAACGACGATCTGGCGCGGGCCGGGCGGCTGGCGGATCTGCCGGACGCCGCCGCCGGGGCCGCTATTGGCGCCCTTCAACGCGCCCAGAAGAAGCTGGGGGGCAACGCCAACCCGCGCCTGACCTTAGAGGCGCTTCTGCTGGATCTGGCCGGGGCGCTGGACGGCGGCATGGCCCCGGGCGGGATGAACGGAATGGAAGGGGCGGGCCCCACGATCAAAACGCGGACGGGACGGAAATGACAATAAAGCTGGTGGGTGTGCGCTTCAAGCCGGCGGGCAAGGTCTATGATTTTGACGCCGGCGCGTTTGTGTTGAACCGGGGGGACTCGGTGATCGTTGAGACCGAGCAGGGCCTCGGCCTGGGATTTGTCGCGATCCCGCCGACCTATCGGGAGGATAACGAGGGAAGGATCTTCAAGAAGGTCTTCCGCATGGCCACTGCCAAGGATTTC
>JAABTE010000079.1 GCA_011390035.1 Desulfobacteraceae bacterium
CCACCACGGCAACGGGCAGGAGGAGATCTTCCACGAGCGGTCCGACGTGCTCACCGTCTCCATCCACGGCCATCCCAGCTTCGCCTATCCGTATTATTCGGGCTTCGAGGAAGACGTTGGAAAGGGCCAGGGCGAGGGCTTCAACCTGAACCTGCCCCTGCCGGAGGCGGTGGACGGACCGGCCTACCGGGAGGCCCTGAAGAAGGCACTGGCCCGCATCGACGATGATCGGCCCGACTTTCTGGTGGTGGCCCTGGGCCTGGACACGGCCCGGGGCGATCCCACCGGCTCCTGGTCCCTGACGGCCAGGGATTTTGAGATCAACGGCCGCAAGATCGGCGAGCTGGGCCTGCCCACCCTGGTGATCCAGGAGGGGGGCTATCGCACCCGCACCCTGGGAACCAACGCCATGCGCTTTTTCAGGGGCCTGGCCGCCGCCGGGTTCCGATCCGTGGCGGAAAACGGCCGGGAGGCGGCGCGCCTGCCCCGGAACCTGACCCTGCGGGACGCGGTGGAGCCCAGGGACCCGGAACGGGTCCGCCTGCTGGTGGACATCACCGGCTTTTTCAACCCCGCCGAGGTGGACGTGGCCGAGGAGCTGGTTCGGGAGCGGCTGGCGAAAGGGCCGGAGAGCGGGTACTTTTTCGTCTTCGCCGAGCAGTACGGCCGCCTGGCCGGCTATGCCTGCTATGGTCCCATCGCCTGCACCGAATCGTCCTGGGATCTTTTCTGGATCGCCGTGCATCCCGATTTCCAGGGACGGGGTCTTGGCGCGAAGGTGCTGGCGGAGACCGAGCAGCGTGTCCGGGCCGCCGGCGGCGCCCGGATTTACGTGGAGACCTCCCAGCGGGTCCAGTACGCCAGCACCCGGACCTTTTACGAGCGAAAGGGCTATCGGATCGCCTCTGTTCTGGAGGATTTCTACGCTCCCGGCGAGGCAAAGGCCACCTACTGCAAGGTGTTGTAACGCCAAAAAAAGACTTGCCACCCCGCCCTCCCCCGACGTACAGTCTCCATTTTTGAATTCCGTCTCGGGCATCCCGCCCGAAGGCCCGCCGAAGGAGACAAATGGACCGATCGATTCTCGACATCTACTGGATGCTGGTGGCCGCCATGCTCGTCTTTCTGATGCAGCCCGGCTTCCTGTGCCTGGAGTCGGGCCTGACCCGCTCCAAGAACAACATCGGCGTGGCGGTTAAAAACCTGTCCGACTTCGTCCTCTCCGTCTTCTCCTTCTGGGCGGTGGGTTACGGGCTGATGTACGGCCCCACCGTCGGCGGCCAGACCGCCGGCGGCCAGATCGCTATCGGCCAGATCGCTGGCGGCCAGTTCCCTAGCGGATGGCTGAGCCGGACGCCGCTGCCCCCCGACCTGGGAGCGGATGGCGGCCTTGCCGCCTTCTTTTTTTTCCAGGCCATGTTCTGCGGCACGGCCACCACCATCTTCAGCGGGGCCGTGGCCGAAAGGATGCGGTTCGGCGCGTACATGGCCGCCGCCTTCCTGCTGGCCGTCTTCATCTACCCGATTTTCGGCCACTGGGCCTGGAACGGACTGGAAACGGGCCGGATGACCGGCTGGCTGGGGCGGCTGGGATTTGTCGATTTCGCCGGCTCTACCGTGGTGCATGGCGTGGGCGGATGGGTGGCCCTGGCGGCGCTTTTGATCATCGGCCCCCGGCGGGGCCGCTTTCCGGCGGATGGGCCGCCCCGGGAGATCAATCCGAGCAACCTGCCCCTTTCTCTTTTAGGGGCCATGCTGCTGTGGGTGGGCTGGTTCGGGTTCAACGGCGGCAGCGCCCTGGCCATGGATGACCGGGTGCCGAACATCATCGTCAACACCCTGCTGTCCGGAACGGCCGGGGCCATGGCCTGCCTCGGGTGGGGGTGGTATCGCGCCGGCGTGCCAAAGGTGGTCTATCTGATCAACGGCTCCATCGGCGGCCTGGTGGCCGTCACGGCCAACTGCCACTGCGTGTCCGCCGGCGAATCGATCCTGATCGGCGGCGTTGGCGGCTTTGTGTACATGGGCTGCGACCGGCTGCTCATCCGGCTGCGCATTGACGACGCCGTGGGCGCGGTGCCGGCCCACCTGGGCTGCGGGATATGGGGAACCCTGGCCGTGGCCCTGTTCGGTGATCCGGTCATCCTGGGAACGGGACTGGGGCTGGCCGGGCAGCTTGGGGTTCAGGCGGCGGGGATCGCGGCCGCCTTCGGGCTCGCCTTCGGCCTGTCCTACTCGGCGCTTTCGGGCATTGACCGGATCTTTCCCCTCCGGGTGTCCGAGGAGGCCGAGCGCATCGGCCTGAACCTGTCCGAACACGGGGCGCGGGGAGACATGCTGGACCTGTTCGAGGCCATGGACCGGCAGGCCGAGGCCCGGGACCTGTCCATGCGCCTGCCGGAGGAGCCCTTCACCGAGGCCGGACGCATCGCCCGCCGGCACAACGCCGTCATGGAGGTGCTGGAGCGCTCCGTTGCCCAGACCGAGGCGATCTTCCGTACCGCCCGGGACGCCATCATCGCCTTTGGCCGGGACAACTTCCGCATCCTCCGGGCCAACCCCAGCGCCCTTGCCATGTTCGGCTACGAGGTGGACCGGATGCGGGGCCTGTCCGCCGCGGCCCTGTTCGCGGACGGAAGGGTCGGGGAAGGGCTGCTGGTTTCCGGCGGCGCGGGGATGGGGGCGGGGGCGGAGATCGCCGGAAGGCGGCAAAACGGCGAGGTCTTTCCCATGGAGGCGGTCATCTCCGAGGCGGTGGCCGGCTCCCGCGCCTTTTTCGTGGGCACCTTCCGGGACCTGACGGAGCGCAAGCGCGCCCGTGCCGTGATCCATCAGCAGCGGGCCTATTTTCGCCAGCTCTTCGAGGGCTCGCCCGAGGCCATCGCCATGCTCGATCCGGAAGGACGCATCCGCTCGGTCAACAACGCCTACGAGCGCCTGTTCGGCTACCCGGAAGATGCCATCCGGGGCCGGCGGAACCGGGATCTGGTGGTTCCGGAGGATCGACACGCCGAGGTGGCCGCCTTCAATCAGGTCATTTTAAGCGGCCATTCCATTCACAAGGAGACGGCGCGGCGCCACCAAAACGGCCGGGAAATTCCCGTGGCGCTGCTGGGTTACCCCATCGTCATCGACGGTTGCACCGAGGGGATCTTCTACATCTACCGGGATATTTCCGAGCGCAAGGCCTTCGAGACCCAGCTTCACGAAAAGGCGTTTTACGATTTCCTGACCGGCATCCCCAACCGCATCCTCTTCATGGAGCGGCTGGACCGGGCGCTGGACCGGGCCCTGACCCGGCGCCGTCGGCCGGAGGTGGTCCCCTTCGCCGTGCTGCTGGCGGATCTGGACCGGTTCAAGTGGGTCAACGACAGCCTGGGCCACATGGCCGGCGATCATCTGATCATGGAGATAAGCCGCCGGTTCGGCGAATGCCTGGGCCCCATGGACACGGTGGCCCGGATGGGGGGCGACGAATTCGCCGTGCTGGTGGAAGAATATGAAAGCCCCAGGGATGTACTCCGCCTGGCCCGGCGCCTTCAGGATGCCGCTCAGATCCCCTTTTCCATTGACGGCCACGAGGTGCGCGTCAGTTGCAGCATCGGGGTGGTGCTGAAAACGGAGGCGTATGAAAACGCCCAGAACATCCTCAGGGACGCGGACATCGCAATGTATCGGGCCAAGGAGCAGGGCAAGGCCCGCTTCAAGGTATTCAATCAGAAGATGCATGAGCTGACCCTGGAGAAGATGACCCTGGAAAGCGAGCTGCGGGAGGCCATCGCCGCCGGGCAACTGGCGCTGTATTATCAGCCCATTGTCTCTGTTGCTTCCGGCAGGCTTATCGGCTTTGAGGCCCTGTGCCGGTGGATACATCCCCAACAGGGGGTGATCAGCCCGGTCAAGTTCATCCCCATCGCCGAGGAGACGGGCCTCATCCTGCCTTTGGGCCGCTGGGTGATCGAGCGGGCCTGCCGGGACCTGATGCACTGGCGGCGGAGCGTGGCCGGCGCGGACAGGTTGAGCATGGCCGTGAACATCTCCGCCCGTCAGTTTCTTCAAAAGGATCTGGGGGATTTTATCGTGGAAACGCTGACTCGATTCGATCTGCCCCCCGAGTGTCTGCGGGTGGAGTTGACCGAAACCGTGGTCATGGGCCATGCCGGAACGGCCATCGAGCAGCTCCGGCGGCTTAAGCAGATCGGGGTGAAGGTGGCCATCGACGACTTCGGCACCGGGTACTCCTCCCTGTCCTACCTTCGGCGGTTTCCCATCGACTGGCTCAAGATCGACAAGTCTTTCGTGGATGGGCTGGGGCTGGTGGAGGATAGCACGGAGATCGTTCGCATGATTCTGTCCCTGGCGCGGAACCTGCGCATCGGCGTGGTGGCCGAGGGGGTGGAGCGCCCGGAACAGCTCGAACAGCTTAGGCAGATGGCCTGTGACAGCGCCCAGGGCTACCTGTTTTCAAAACCGGTGCCCCGGGCGGAGGTGGAAGCGATCTTTGAGCGATACCTTTAATTTGCCGCTGATCCGTCGCAGATAAGTCAAGCCCCGCAGCGCAAAGGGGTCAGGCGCCGCCGTGAAACCCGCGTGCGGCGCAGGCCGCTACTTTGCGGCCACTGGGGAGGCGAAGGCCTCGGACAACTGTTTGAGCAGTGTGGTCTGATTTTCGAAAAACCGCTGGAGCAGCTCCCGCCGGGCCGTTTCGTCCACGTTGTTGCGCTGGGTCTGGGCCAGCAGATCCCGCTGCTTTTCCATCAGGGTGGCCAGGGTCTGCCGCACCTGCTCGCGGCCGGTGGTCAGCTCCTTTGCAAGCTGGGCGTTGAGCTGCTTTTGCGCTTCGAGCATCCGGGCCACATTCTCGTCCGAGCGGCGGGTGGCATCCTGAAGCTGGGCCTTGACGCCTGTCAGATCCGCCCGCATATTTTCCGTGGCCGCGCTCATGGCGGCGCCGGCGTCGGTAGCGCTTTTCTGGATGGACTGGTCCAGCTTCGCCATGGCATCCATGAGGCCGGAAAATTCCTTGCTAAAGTTTAACTGCTTGATCTGCCTTGCGTTCTTGAAATTGCCCGACCCAATGAACAGGATCATGGCCAGGGTGAGCCAGATGGAAATTATGCCCAACCAGAGCAGGGACCTTACGTCCTTGATATGCTCGAAGGGGCTTTCCGGGGAAGGCGTCGGCGCGGGGCCTGGGATGGGCGAGTGATCGTTTTCGGTCATGGCGTCGTTCTCCTGTTCCTTTTCATTGATTCATTGAGGGTTGGGCGCTTGACGCGGATTGGATGCGTTGAAATATTATCGGAAGGAAATGGGTCTGTCAAATAAAATCATGAGGGCGCAAGAGGAGGGGCCATGGCGTTCGAGCGAATGCCCGGCGTGATCGGCAAGGTGTATGCGCCGGATCCGGGGCCGGATCGGCATAAGAAGCATGGCTGCAAGGACTGCTTTGCCTGCCAGATGTGCGGGGATGACCGGTGCCGCGTCTGCGGGGGCGCCGGCGCCGGCGGGGACGGGCGCCGTTGCGACGGTCGGGGGCGGGTCAACCCCCGGCCGTCCTGCGCAACTCGTCGCGCATGCGCCGGGCGGTCTTTTCAATCAGCTTCAGATAGTTGACGATGGTCTGGCGCGGAAAGTCATAGGACAGGGCCAGCCGGGAAAAGCGCAGGATCGATTCCACGGAGTTGACGAGAATGGGGGACGAATTGGCCACAATGGCCGCCGGAGGGGCGGCGTCGGCCACTGCTTCGGGGGGCGGCGCATCTGAATCTGGCGTAACTGAATCTGGCGTAACTGAAGCTGACGGCTCTGGATGTGACGCTTCCGGATGTGACGTATCTGGACGTGAAGCCTCCGAATGTGAAGCCGCTGGCGGCGGCGGCCCGGCGCCGGGCGCCGGGTCCGGATCAGGCGCCGCCGCGGCCCTTTCCGTGGCCTCGAACATCCGTTTCAGGGACGCTTCCACCAGGGCGGAGGGCGACTGGTCGTATTGTTTGAGCCGATCCACGATCCACTTGGGCAGGTCCACGGAGACGGAGCGCTTCTGGAACTGTTCCAGGGCCTCGCGGGCGACGGGGGCTTCTTCGAGTGTCTTGTTGAACTGGGTTTTATCCGCCGGGGTTTTATCCGACTGGGTTTTATCCGAAGGGGTTTTATCGAGCGGGGTTTTATCGAACTGGATCGCGTCGAATCGGGGCGCGGCATCCTTGCGGGACTGATCTTCCTCCTGAATCTGAAAGCTCAACTCCTCTTCCAGGGCATGCTTCAGGTCATGCGCCAGGGGCAGCAGGATGCCCAGGGCCTGCTGCTGATCGTCGTCCAGCACCACGTTCTCGAACTGATCCAGGTCGCGGTCCACCTGGATGACGCACTCCTTGAGTTCCTCCTGGTTCATGGACATGACGGACAGCAGACGGCCGTTCCGGTCCTTCCAGAAGCCATCCGGGGTTATCTCCGGATAATCGATGTAAAAAAAAACTTGTTTTATAAATCTCTGAATATGTTTGAGGACTTCCGCGTTCATGTGTCCTTTTCCCCTTGGGTCTGACAGATGGTCTTACTTCAAAAGGCGATGCATGTCAAATGGAGTCGCCATTTTCGGTTGATTCCGCATAAATGCTTTACAAGGAGGTCGGTAAGAGGGTATGCAGGTGGCATGAGCCAGGCATTGAGCGCGGAAAACAGTAAGGTGGCCGTACTCGTCTCCTTTTCGGGGGCGGGCGGCGTGGAGCGCATGATGGCGCATCTGTGCGAGGGGATGGCCGAGGCCGGGGCCCGGGTGGACCTTCTGGTGATCCGGGACCGGAGCCGGTATCTTGCAGCGGTGCCGGACACCGTGCGGGTTCGCAAGCTGCGGGCCTCCCACGCGGCCACCGCTCTGCCGGAACTGACGCGCTATCTGCGGCGGGAGCGGCCGGACGCGCTGCTGGCCGCCAAGGATCGGGCCAATCGGGTGGCTATACTGGCCGGGCGGCTGGCGGGCGGCGGCACCCATGTGGCTGTCCGCATGGGCACCCATGTGTCCGCATCTCTGGCCGGAGACGCCCCCATAAAGCAATGGATCTGGCAACGGGCCATCCGGCTGTTCTACGGCCGGGCCGACGCCGTCATCTGCAATTCACGGGGGATCGCCGCCGACCTGGCCACAATCGCCCGCCTGCCGGAGGACCGGATCACGGTGATCAAAAACCCGGTCATCACCCCCCGGCTTGATGTCCTTGCCCACGCCCCGCCCCCCCACCCCTGGCTGATTGACCCTGCGGTTCCGGTGATCCTCGGGGCGGGCCGGCTTACCCGGCAGAAGGATTTTCCCACGCTCATCAGGGCCTTTTCCCTGCTGCGCCGGCGCCGGGTGTGCCGGCTGCTGATCATCGGCGAGGGCGCGGACCGAGGCCGGCTGTTGGATCTTGCCGCCCATCTGGACGTGGCTGACGCGGTGGATCTGCCGGGATTTGTTGACAACCCCTATGCATATATGCGAAAAGCATCCCTTTTTGTCCTGTCCTCCATATGGGAGGGGGCGCCCAACGTGCTGGTGGAGGCCATGGCCTGCGGCACGCCCGTGGCGGCCACTAATTGTCCCAGCGGCCCCATGGAGATTCTGGACGGCGGCCGGCACGGCCCGCTGACGCCTCCCGGTGATCCCGTGGCTCTGGCCGGGGCCATGGATCGGGTACTCACCGCTCCCCCTCCGCCGGAGGCGATGCGGGCGGCGGTGGCCGAATACACTGTTGAAAACAGCGCCCGGAGTTATCTGCGGGCGCTGCTGGGGAAAAGACATGCTGCTTTCCATCGCCCATAATTTTCTGTTCGTGCATATCGCCAAGACCGGTGGCACCAGCATCCGCGCCGCCTTAAACGGCTACAAGTGGAAGGACCCGTACCGGATTCCCATGGCCATCTGCAGCCGCATCAGCGGCCTGACGGGACACCGGGTGGCCTGCAAGCTTCCCCGCCACGCCAAGGCCATCGCGGCCCGGGAAATGCTCCCTTGGGAGCTGTACGAAGGGCTCTTTAAATTCGCCTTCGTCCGCAACCCGTGGGATCTTCAGGTCAGCTCCTTTCACCACATACGGCGGGAAAGGCCCAATCTGGTGGCTGGAATGGATGATTTCGAGACCTTCCTGCGATGGAAGCTGTCGGACAGGCGGGATTACCAGTTCCACATCGACACATCCATCGCGCTTCAGAGCGATTATGTGATCGATCTGCGTGGCCGCGTCATCGTCGATTTCATCGGCCGGTACGAGAATCTTTCCGAGGACTTCGACACCGCCTGCCGCCGCATCGACATCAAAACCCCACCGCTGCCCCACAAGCGGCGGGCCGGGGACCGGCGGGATTACCGCGCTTACTACACCGATGAAACGGCCGAACTCATCGCCAAACACTTCGAGCCGGACATCCGGATGTTCGGCTACGCCTTTGATGAATAAGTCGGCGATTAATAAGCCGGGGATGGACAAGCGGGCCTGCACTCATAAACTTTTCCAGGATGGCCGTCGCCGGATTCTGATCATCAGGCCCAGCGCCGTGGGCGACATTGTGATGGCCTCGCCCATGATCCGGGCGCTGAAGGAGGGCTTCCCCGGCGCCTGGGTGGGCTGGCTGGCCATGCCGGCCATGGCCGATCTGCTGCGGGGCCACCCCCTGCTGGACGGCCTGATCTTCTGGGACAAGTCAATGTGGCGGAATCTCTGGATCCATCGCCGTTTCAAGGATCTTGCCCGGGCGGTATCCTCCTTTCGCGCCGAGATTCGGACCCATCAATTCGATCTGGCCCTGGACGCCCAGGGATTGTTGCGCAGCCGGGCCCTTGCCTGGGCCACGGGCGCCACGGAACGATTAGGTTTTGATTCCCGCGAGCCGGGCCGTTTCCTGATGCGTCGGATCATTGACCGGGGTCCTTCCAACCGCACAATGAGTTCCGAATACCGGCACATGATGACGCAACTCGGCCTCGCCCCGGAGCGTTTCCCCCCGGAGCTGCATGTTTCCCCGGAGGATGCGGCACTGGCCGCCGAAAAACTCCAAAGAGCGGGCATTTCCGGCCCCTTTGCCCTCATCTGCCCTTTTACCACCCGTCCTCAGAAGCACTGGATCGAGGAGCGATGGGCCGACCTGTCTGGGCAAATCGGCAAAGCCTTCGGCCTGCCGACCGTCCTGCTGGGCGGACCGTCTGACCACAAATCGGCCGAAAGATTGACCCGCACGGCCCAAGGCGCCATCCGCAACCTGACCGGTCAGACATCCCTGGGCCAGAGCATGGCCGTGGTCCGCGCCTCAGATTGCGTGATCGGGGTGGACACGGGCCTGACCCACATGGGCACCGCCTTTGCCCGCCCCACGGTGGCCTTATTCGGCGCCACCTGCCCGTACCTGGAAACGGAGCGGTCCACCACCGTGGTGCTGTACCATCAAAAGTCCTGCTCCCCATGCAAGCGCCGCCCCACCTGTGCCAACCGATTCGATTGCATGGCCGCCCTAACCGCATCCGAGATCATGACGGCTCTCAAAAAGCTTCTGGCAAAGCATCAAGACACAGCCCGGCCATCCCCATCGTCGGCTATGTCCACTCCGTCCACTGCTCCCGCAGCCAAAAAAC
>JAABTE010000080.1 GCA_011390035.1 Desulfobacteraceae bacterium
GGTTCCGGGGCATCATGACCGAGCTGGGCATCCCCCAGCCCGAGTCCGGCATGGCCCACACCCTGGAGGAGGCGCGCCTGATCGCAGAGCGCATCGGCTATCCGCTCATGGTGCGGCCCTCCTATGTGCTGGGCGGCCGGGGCATGGAGGTGGCCCAGGACGAGCAGATGCTGCGCAGGTATATCGAGGCGGCGGTGGATATATCGCCGGAGCGGCCGGTGCTGATCGACAAGTTCCTGGACAACGCCATCGAGGCGGAGGCCGACGCCATCGCCGACGGAACGGACGCCTTCGTGCCCTCGGTACTCGAGCACATCGAGCTGGCCGGCATCCACTCGGGGGACAGCGCCTGCGTGATCCCGCCCTTTTCCATCGCCCCGCGGCATCTTGAAACCATCGCCGACTACACCCGCAAGATCGCCGTGGCCCTGAACGTGGTGGGCCTGATGAACATCCAGTACGCCATCTTCGAAGACACCGTTTATGTGCTGGAGGCCAACCCGAGGGCCAGCCGCACGGTGCCCATCGTCTCGAAGGTGTGCAACGTGTCCATGGCGCGGCTGGCCACCCGGGTGATGCTGGGCGAAAGGCTTTCGGATCTGGGGCTCAGGCGCCAGGTGATTCCGCATTACGGGATCAAGGAGGCGGTCTTCCCGTTCAACATGTTCCCCGAGGTGGACCCGCTGCTGGGGCCGGAGATGCGCTCCACCGGCGAGGTGATGGGATTGTCTCACAGCTATGGCCGGGCGTTCTTCAAGGCCCAGGAGGCCACCCAGGTCTCCCTGCCGCTGAACGGGACGGTCCTTTTCACCATCGCGGACCGGGACAAGGCCGCGGCCCTGGAGCCGGTGCGGCTGTTTCGGGATCTGGGGTTCAAGATCATGACCACCCAGGGCACCGGCGACTACCTGCTGGAGCGGGGCATCGAAACGATGCCCGCGCAGAAGCTGGGGCTGGGGCGGCCAAACCTTGTGGACGCCATCAAGAGCCGCCAGATCGATCTGGTGATCAACACCCCCAGCGGCCGCAAGAGCGCCCAGGACACCTCGGACATGCGCAAGGCCTGCATTAAATACAAGGTGCCCTATATCACCTCCACGCCGGCGGCCATCGCCGCGGCCCGGGGGATCGCGGCGCGGCGGGAGGGCAAGCCCAAGGTGCGGTCGCTGCAGGTGTATCACGCCAACATCCGGTAAGGTTCAACGGCGGGGCGTTTTTTGCCCGTGGCGCCCCGCCCCTTCCTATTGCGCTTCCATCCAATTTATCCTATCATAAGTCGCCATTTCGATTTTTCCCATGGCGCCCGCATCCATTATATACCCATTGCCGGAGACCACCCGGCGGAGAGGAGGTTCCCATGCATGGCATGTCCGCGGTCCGCGGGGGATAGCGCCGGATGACCATCACCCGACGACTTCTGGTTATAAACGGGCTGATCTGCGTGGCGTTCGTCGTCATCACCCTGGTGGTGGTTCTGTCATTCCGCCAGGTGAGGACGGCATTGACCACCATCTTCTCTCGCGAAACCCATCGGATCGTTCAAAACGCCAACGCCACCCGGGAGCTGAGTCGGATTCTTTCGGATCTGAACCTGGTGCTGATGACCTTCCATGAGCGGGAGACGGTGCTGCGAAATCTTCGTGCGCCCCTGCTGAGCGCCATCGATGCGCTGGGGAAAACGGCCGAACAGCCGGAACTGAAAGCGGCGCTCGGCGAATTCCGGCAGCGGGTTGACAAAACCCTGATCCAATGCAATGCGGTAATCGTCTCGCGGGACGCCATCAACGCCGTGGAAAACCAATTCGAGGACCTGCTGGCCCTGCTGGACCAACTGGTGGCCGAGCGGCTGGTGGAGCTGATTGTCCGGGGGGAGGAAACGACCAATCTGCGCCAGATCAGCTCCCTGGTGGGCGGTTACAGGGAATCTTTCATGGAAGTCCGCCTTCGGCTGATGCAACTGGGGCTGGAGGATTTCAAGGCGCCCATCGACACAAGGGACCATCCTTTGTTCTCCCTGCTGGCGGACCTGCGATTGCGCCTTCGCGCCCTCACGGCATCGGCCCCGGCCATCGCCGGCCACGGCCGGCAACTTATCGAACTGGTGGAAGCCTACCGGAGAACCTTGACGGCATTTAACGCGGAAGTCATGGACCTGAGCGCCATGATGTCCGACACCAACCACCAGCGGGAGCGCCTGATGATGATCATGGAAAAGGCGGATCGGGCCATCGCCGGAAAGACGGCCGAAGCCGCCGCCATTCTCACGGCCCGGATCGACCGGTCCCTGACCATCAACCTGGCGATCTTTCTGATGGCGCTGCCCGCGGTGGTTTTAGCGGGCCTGACCGCCCTCTCCATCCGGGCGCCGGTGCGGCTGGTGATCGATTATGTAGACCGCATCGCGCGCGGGGAGATTCCCGAGCCCGTTCAAAAGCCCCTCAAGGGCGAGTTCGCCCGGGTGGGAGAGAACCTTAACGCCCTGATCGACGCCACCCTCCGCGTTACGACGGTGGCGGAGGAGATCGCCTCGGGCAGGGTTCAGCGCGCGGTGCCGGAGCGGTCGGAAAAGGACCGGCTGATGCAGGCCCTAAACTCCATGATCCGGAGCCTGGGCCGGCTTCAGCGGGAGACGGACGGCATGATTCACGCGGTGGGCATGGGCGGGCTGACGGTGCGGGGGGACGCATCCGGCTTCCAGGGGGGCTGGCGGGACCTGGTGGCCGGCCTCAACGCCCTGATCGAGGGGCTCAGCGCCAGCATCGCCCGATCCGCGGCCCTGGCCCAGGAGATGGAGCTGGCCCGGCGCATCCAGACATCCCTGGCGCCGGTGGATGTGAGCCGGGTTCATCCGGATTTCACCATCGCCGCCGGCATGATCCCCGCCGATCAGGTGGGCGGGGACTTTTACGACATCACCTTCGACCGGAGCGGCAACCCCTGGCTGGCCATCGGCGACGTGTCGGGCCATGGCCTGACGCCGGGGCTGATCATGATGATGGCACAGACGATCCACGCCACCGTCACCACCCAGATGGACTGCGACGCCCGTCGGGCGGTGGCCACGCTGAACGCGGTGCTGTACCAGAACGTGCGGGAGCGGCTCGGCGAGACCCATTTCATGACCTTGACAGCCCTGAAATATCTGGGCGGCGGCCGGTTTCAGCACGCGGGGGCGCATCTTTCCATGATTGTCCATCGGCAGGGCGCCGGCGTCTGCGAGCTGATCCGCACCCGGGGCGTTTATCTGAACCTGAAAAAGGACATCGCCGGGGCCACGCGCAACGCCGAGTTCCGCCTGCTGCCCGGAGACCGGCTGGTGCTTTACACGGACGGGCTGACCGAGGCGCGAAGCCCGTCCGGCGAGATGCTGGACATCGACCGATTCATGGACATCGTGGCCGGCCACGCCGGGCGGGACGTGGAGGCGATGAAGGACGGCATCATGGCCGACGTGATCCGGTGGTGCGACAATCGCCGCCTGGACGACATGAGCCTGGTGATTGTTAAGATGAAAGGGGAAAGCGCATGAACGAGCAGCGGGTCACCCTGTACGGCGACTTCATACGGCCGGATCAGGCCGATTTCGAGGGGACGTTGAGCTTTTGCTTTAAAACCGGCTACCTGGAAAAGAGCAAGCTGTGGAAGAGCAAGGATCTGTCCGCCGAATTCATGGGCCATTTCTGGGAGAACCTCCTGGACATGGGCTCCATTCGGCCCCGGCTTCACTTCATCTGCGCCGAGCTGCTGGAAAACGCGGTGTATCACAGCCCGAGCTCGGACTACATGGTGCTGATCCAGCTCTACTTTAAGGCCAGCGAGCTTTTGATCTTCGTGGAAAACAGCGTGGAGCCGGACCGGATCGGAGAATTCCGGGCGTACATCGAGAACCTGCTGGCGGCCGACGACCTGCAAGCCCTGTTCATCCGGCGGATGAAGGCGGCCCGCCGGTCCGGAAGCCGCAAATCCCAGGTGGGGCTGATCACCATCATGAAGGACCGGGGGGCCCGCCTGTCCTGGCGGGTGGCCGAGGGGCCGGACGCGGTCCGGGTGACCACCCTGGCCCGCCTTCGGCTGGAAACGGACCCAAAAGAGAACGGAGGGGCATCATGAAAATCGAAGGCGACGGCTATTGCGTGGAACATGAAAACGAGGAAATCGCCATCCGCGGAAAGCTCTCGCTGATGCTGGAAGACTACGCCCCCATCGAAACCCTGCTGGAGTGGGCGGTGGCCGAGGCGGACGGCCGGCTGACGCTGGACATCCGGAACCTGGAATACCTGAACAGCTCGGGCATCAAGCTGCTGTGCGTCAACCTGATCCTGGAGGCCGCGGACGCGCCGGGACTGGCCCTGACCATCCGCTGCTCGAACCGGTTCACCTGGCAGCGGGAGACGGTGCCCACCTTCCAGGACCTGATGACGGACATGGTCATCGCCTTTGAATAGCCCGGAATGGACGAGCGCGACAGGGAAATAGAGCGCCTCCGGCGGCGGGTGGCGGGCCTGGAAAAGACGGTCCAGATCGTTACCCGGTTCTCGGGCCGGGCCGAGCGCGACATGCTGGACCTCTTTGAGACCATCAGCGAAACCGTCCCGGTGCCCCTGCTGATCTCAACGGAAAGCGGGGAACAGTTGTTCCACAACCGGCAGGCGCTGGAGATTTTCGGCTTCTCCCAAGCCGACGGCTCGGCGGAATTCAAGCGCCGCAACGCCGCCACCGTGTACGAGAACCCCGAGGACCGGCGCCGCCTTCTGGCCCTGCTGGACGCCCGGGGCGAGGCCCGGGGCCTGTCTGCGCGGATGAAAAAGGCGGACGGGAGCGTATTCCCCGCCGCCCTTCATTCCCGGCGGCTGATCTACCAGGGCCGGCCCTGCCTGCTGACGGTGATTCACGACCTGTCGGAGCTGAAGCGGGAAGAGCAGCGGCGCCTGAACCTGGAGCGCCAGATCCGCCAGACCCAGAAGATGGAGGCCATCGGCACCCTGGCCGGCGGCATAGCCCACGATTTCAACAACATCCTGGCGGTCATTTTCGGCAAGCTGGATCTGGCCATGCGCTCGTTGCCGGAAAAGGCCCCCGCCCGACGCCATCTCAACGACGCCCTTTCCGCGGCCCAGCGGGCCAAGTCCATGGTGGGGCGCCTGCTCGATTTTTGCCGCCTGCGCGAGATGGCGCCCGTGGCCTTTCCCGTTGCCGCCATCGCGCGGGAGGTTGGGGGCATGATCCGCTGCCTCACCTCTTCCCGGGTGCGGGTCAATGTCCGCATCGAAGCGCCGGATGCCCTCATCATGGGCGATCCCACCCAGATCCATCAGATCCTGATGAACCTGTGCGCCAACGCCGATTACGTCCTTAGGCAACGGGGCGGCGCCATCGACATCATTCTGCGGACGGCGCATATGCCCCCCGCCGACGGCAACGCCGTGGATCCGCCGCCGAACCTGCCCCCCGGCGACTACGCCCGCCTCACCGTGGCCGACAACGGCCCCGGCATCGATCCGGACCTGCTGGACCGGATCTTCGACCCCTTCTTCACCACCAAGGGTCCCGGCGAGGGCACCGGCATGGGCCTTTCCGTGGTCCATGGCATCGTTGCCGGCCACGGCGGGGCGATGACCGTGGAAAGCGCGCCGGGACAGGGGGCGGCCTTTCACTGCTATTTTCCCCTGGCCGCCACCAGCGAGCCGGCCGACCCCTGAACCGCCTTCCATCCGCCTCGCCCCGGTTTAAACTAAGTTCTTAATCTGCTCACCCCAGCTCAAACTAATGCCTTGACCCGCTCGCCCCGGCTTAAACTAAGATCTTGACCTGCTCACCCCAGCCTAAATTAAGGTCTTGACCTACTTGCGCCGAACATTTTCCCAAGGCTATCATGCTCCATCGGGATATTCGAATCCCGTAAAGCCGCAAGGATCTTAAGGCCGCCGGTCATTGCAGCCGGTCATTGCAGCCGGTCATTGCCGCCGATCATTGCAGCCGATCATGGCCCTTGGGGCGGCACGGACGGCAAGGCCCACAGGCCCCGCCGCTGAATCCGCGCATCGCTCTCCCATCCGGCCCATTCCCGGCAGAAGGGGGCCGCGCACCGGGCTCGGTCCACACGGGCGGCGCCGGCGCGAATCATCTCCCGGTTCAGGTTCCGGCCGTTGACCACCACCACGGCGATGATGCGGCCCTGATCGTCCTTGCCCATGGTCTCGATCCAGATGTTTTCGCCGACCGCCATGACTTCCAGCGCCTGTTTCGAGGCCGCGCCATGGGGCTGATCGGGCCCCGGCGCGTGGATGCCATACAGGTGGATAGGGGTTTCCACGCCCTCCGGATCGGTGACGGCCAGGCTGCCCCCGTCATGGACCTCGGTGATGCGGATGTGCCGGTTCAGGGCGCAGCCGCCGGCCAGCAGTGGCGCCAGCAGCGCCAGAAATACAAATACAATGAGTCGCTTCATTGTCGGTCAACCTTCGCCTTTCGTTTTAGTGGGACGGCGATTTAAAAAAAACCCGCTTTTCCGATTGTGCCGCAATCGACGCCGCAACGCAACACCTTCCTGCGGCGCGATGGGGGAAGGCGCAACAGAGGGGGGGCGCGCTGTCCGGTTCGCCCAATCCCCTATAATGCTGAATATTTATACGCTAGTTTGGGAATATCTGAATGAAACCATAGACAACTCATGATATATTGGCTGTGAAGGGGGGATGCGTATGGAAAGGACCCGCGGAGACCTATGACAGGCACCGCTTCATCTTATCATAAGGATATCTTTCAGGCCCTTCCCATTCCGGTATGGGAGGAGGATTTATCCCGCGTTGCGGAGAAACTCGCAGCGCTCCTGCGCGGGGGCGTTGTCGATATGGATCTTTACCTGAAGGATCATCCCGAGATGGTTCGCGAAATGGCCGGCCTCGTGCGCATACTCGCGGCCAACCCGGCTAGCCTCGTCCTTTTCGGCGTACCGGACCAGGCGTCTCTTGAACGGGTTCTGCGCCTCTATTTCGTGGATGCCGCATGGGATAGTTTCCGGGAGAAGCTGATCCTCCTGTCACGGGGGGGCGCCCGTTTTACAGGAGAGATTCCGATCCGCTTTCCCGGAAACGGCAATGCCATGGCCAGGCTGCGCATGGAGGTGACCGCCGGCCACGAGAACACGCTGGACCGGGTGGTGATGGCCTTCATCGATTCCGCAGCGCCCATGCGGGACGCGGATGGCAATATTATCGGCGCGGCCATTCTGAACGAGGACATCACCGAGCGACACCGCGCGGAAAAGGCCCTGTGGGAAAGCGAGCAACGCTCCCGGGACGAGCTGGAGGAGCGGGTGGCCGAGCGCACCGCCCAACTGAGCCTCCGGGCCAGGCAGCTCGCCCGGCTCACATCCAAGCTGACCCTGGCCGAACAGAAGGAGCGGCGGCGGCTGGCCACCGTGATCCACGACAATCTTCAACAGATCCTCACCGGGGCCGGCTTCCGCCTGGATGTGCTGGAAGGGCGGTTGGGTCCGGACCTGTCCGGAGAGGTCGCCAAGGTGCGCAAGCTTATCACCGAATCGCTTTCCGTTTCGCGTTCCCTCACGGCGGACCTGTCGCCCCCCATCCTCCACGAGGCGGGGCTGGTGGCGGGCCTGGAGTGGCTCTGCCGATGGGTTGCGGAACGATACGGACTGACGGTTCGCCTGACCACCGAATGCCCCGATTATGAAGAGCGGGAGGATGTCAAGATACTCCTCTTCGAATCCACGCGGGAGCTGCTGCTCAACGTCGCCAAGCACGCGGGCGTTTCGGAGGCGCGGATAGATATAAAATGGACACAGGAGGACTGCATGGCCATAACGGTGAGTGACGGGGGAAAGGGGTTCGATCCGGACACCCTCCGATTCGAAACGACTCCCCTTGCGGGCGGCTTCGGCCTGTTCAGCATCCGGGAGCGGCTTGATCTGATAGGCGGAAACATGACCATCCACAGCATCCCCGGCAACGGCGCCCGCTTCATCCTTACCGCTCCGGCCCGGAGCGCCCCGGCCGCCGCGTCGGACTACGCGGAAACGGAAGGGGAAGCCAATCCATTCGATAACGACGCATCGGACGATGATGCCAAGGCCCATGACAAATTCAGGGTGCTGCTGGCCGACGATCACTCCATCCTGCGCCAGGGGCTGGCCATATTGATCAGCGGGGAGCCGGACATGGAGATCGTGGGCGAGGCTTCAAACGGAAAAGAGGCGGTGGAACTGGCGCGGCAGCTTTTGCCCGCCGTGATCCTGATGGACTTTTCCATGCCCAAAATGGACGGGGTGACCGCAACGCGGATCATCCACTCTGAGATGCCGAACATCCGGATCATCGGCCTGTCCATGTACGAGGAGTCGGATCGGGCCATTGCCATGCGGGAAGCCGGCGCGGTGGATTACGTGTCCAAAAGCGCAGCGTCCCACAAGCTGCTGGCCGCCATTCGCGGCGAATAGGCGGAAAGGGTGGCGGCAAGCGCCCGGCAGAGGGAAGAAGATTTTCGAGACCCGGATGAAATGGCGGGAAAGGGTCCGGGATGGACCCAGGGGGGTTGATTGCGTGGTATTGTTATTTAGGGGATAAGAATATCAGTACAATCCAGGTCGTTCATCCGCACCCGGATCTCGAAAATCAACGGAATTATAGGTATATCGAAATCGGATATTTGTCAATGTAACCGTGCGCAATCTGTCACTGAAAAAACCAAAATAATCCAGAACCGGGAATGGAAGAAAGACGGGCGCAATGACGGAAATTGAGACCAACACGGAAAAACTTCTGACGGAACTGACGGATCTGACCCTGCTGGACGCAGATGGCGCGGACGTGCCCATCGCCTCTTTGTGGCAAGACGAGCGGGGGGTTTTCGTTTTCATCCGCCACTTCGGCTGACCCATCTCCCGTCGGCAGGTTGCCGACCTTGCCGCCCACCGGCGCGAATTCGCCGACGCCGGGGCGCGGATCATCATCATCGGAAACGGCAAGCCGGGCCACATTCCCGGTTACGCCGACGCCACAGGCTTCACCGGCCCCATCTACACCGACCCGGAGCAAAAGACCCACAAGGCCATCGGGTTCAAGCGGGGCCTTTCCACCCTGCTCGGGATCAAATCAGTGACCTCGCTGGTGGGCGCGGCCCTGGCCGGCCACATGAGTACCGCCATCCAGGGAGACAGCAAGGCCCAGGGGGGCGTGCTGATCGCCGGGCCCGGGGATCGCATCGATTACCTGTATCGCAACAGCGAGGCGGGGGATTACCCGGAAACGGAGACCCTGCTTTCGAAGGTGGCCGAGCTGTCGGCCGCGTGAGCGCCGGGGGCGGGGCACGGCTACGGAGACCCTGCTTTCGAAGGTGGCCGAGCTGTCGGCCGCGTGAGCGCCGGGGGCGGGGGGCACGGCTTCAGTGGCCGTTGCCGTCCGCCATGGCCCTTATCTGCTT
>JAABTE010000081.1 GCA_011390035.1 Desulfobacteraceae bacterium
TTGAAGGAGTTGAGGTTCTTGATCTCCGTCCGGGTGCCGAGGGTTGCAGAGCCTTTGGGCATGATGGAAATGTTGGCGTCGCACCGGAAGCTGCCCTCTTCCATGTTGCCGTCGCCGATGCCCAGGTAGCGGATGATGGCCCGGAGGCGGCGCAGGTATTGGCCCGCCTCCTCGGGGGAGCGGATGTCCGGCTCCGAGACGATCTCCATGAGGGGCACGCCCGTGCGGTTCAGGTCCACCCGGCTGACGGGGCGGTCCGGGTCGTGGATCAGCTTGCCGGCGTCCTCTTCCATGTGGATGCGGGTGATGCCGATGCGGCGGGTTTCCCCGCCCGCAACGATGTCTATGTGGCCGCCCGAGGCAATGGGCAGCTCGTACTGGGAGATCTGGTATCCCTTGGGCAGGTCCGGATAAAAATAGTTTTTCCGGGCGAACCGGCTCTCCGGCGCGATGGCGCAGTGGGTGGCCAGCGCCATGCGCAGGGTGTATTCCACCACCTGGCGGTTGAGCGCGGGCAGGGAACCGGGCATGCCCAGGCAGACGGGGCAGACGTGGGTGTTGGGGGCGGCGCCGAAGGTGGTGGCGCAGCCGCAGAAGATCTTCGTTTCTGTATTGAGCTGGGCATGAACCTCCAGCCCGATGACGACTTGAAACTCCATAATGCGATCCTGTCGATCCTGTCCTGTCGATCCTATCCTGTGGGTCCTGTCCTGTCGATCCCGACCTGTGGGTCCTGTCCTGTCGATCCTGACCTGTGGGTCCTGTCCTGTGGATTCCCGTGTGGCCATTTTCCCCGTGCGCTTCGGCTGATTCCGCCCCTATCGATCCGGCTCCTTCTTCCGCTTGGAATCCATGGCCTGCCGAAGCTTTTCCCCCAGCGATCCGAGCCCGCCGGTGGATGGGGCGCCGCTGTCTGCCGGCCCCTCCGCGGCGTATTTGCGCCAGTCCCCCTCGTCGGCGGTGTCTGCCGGCCCGAGGGTGATGCGCCGCTCGGCTACCTGGATCTGCTCCACCACCACGGGAATGAAATCGCCCGCTTTCAGCTTGTCGATCTCCCCGGGGCGGGCCGCGTTGCGGATCTTGGACTTGGGCAAAAGGCCGGTGATGCCCGGGGCCAGGGTGACGAAGATGCCGAAGGCCTCGCGCTTTTCCACCGTTCCGGAAACGGCCTGGCCCACGGCGAACCTGTCCGGCGCCTCGGCCCATGGGTCGCCCTCGGCATCGCGCAGGCTCAGGCCGATGCGCTTTTTGTCCGGGTCCACGTCCTTTACCACCAGGTCCACCACGTCCCCCGGACGCACCACATCCTCGGCCTTGGCCACCCGCCGCTTGTAGCTCATCTCGCTGATATGCACCAGGCCCTCGATGCCCGGGGCGATCTCCACAAAGGCGCCGAAATCCACGCAGCGGGTCACCTTCCCCCGCACCCGGTCGCCGAGGGCGAACTGCTGCGTCACCGTGTCCCACGGGTCCTGGCCGGTGGCCTTGATGGACAGGGAGATCTTGGTGTTTTCGGATTTTTCCCCCGGCTCCAGGCCCAGCACCTTCACCGTCACCCGGTCTCCGGAAGACAGGGCGTCGGCGGGGGAATCGAGACGGGACCAACTGATTTCGGACACATGCACCATGCCCTCCAGGCCCGGAGCGATGGCCACAAAGGCGCCATAGGGCATCAGGCGGGTCACCTCGCCGGTGATCACGTCGCCCTCGGAAAGCGTTTTCAGAAAGGCGTCCCGCTCCACGGCCCGCTCCCGCTCCAGCAGCTCCCGGCGGGACAGGACGATGTTGCGGCCCTTCTCCTCGATCCGGGAGATGAGAAACGACAGGGTCAGCCCAATGTAATCCTCGGGCTTTTCCACGTATCGGACATCCATCTGGCTGATGGGGCAGAAGGCCCGGCGCTTGAAGACCTCCACCTGAAAACCGCCCTTGACCGACGCGATCACCTTGCCCTCCACGGGCGCGCCGGCCTCCCGGGCCTCCCGCAGCAGGTTCAGCCCGCCCTCGCCGGAGAGCGCCCGGGAAAGGCGCATCTCGTTTTCGTCCACCGAGGTCACATACAGGGTCAGTGTGTCGCCCACGGCGCAGGGCATGTTGCCCTCCTCGTCCGTCAGCTCCGCCCGGTCCACCGCGCCGTCGATCTTCGATCCGGTGTTGACGAACACCGTGTCCATGCCGATGGCGATGATCCGGCCTTCCACGCGGTCGCCCACGCCGATATCCTCGTGCATCCCCTCCGGGTATTCGTCGATCAGCTCCGCGAAGCTTTTTTGATCCCCGTCGTCCATCCTCACATTGAATTGATCCGGCATTCCCGTCACTCCCATGCGGCCCGCGCCCCGGCGGGCGCTGTCATCATTCCACGATAATCACCAGCCGCTCTGTCTGGCTTTCGATCTCGATCAGCTTGCCCTTTGGCCCCTGCTTGGCGAACAGGCCGCTCAACTCGGTCAGGTCGATGCCCTCCGAACTCAGGGACTCCTTGACCTTCTTTGGCAGCAGCTTCTCCGAGATATGGAGCACCGATAGCGGGATTGAGATCTTGGTATCCGCCTCGGTCTTTCCCGGCTTGTAAATGTGGAGCTTCAACGTCTGCATCATATGGCTTCCTCCTGGCGCCCCCGCGCCATCTCCCTAAAAATTATTGAAGAACCGGCCGGCGCCGGCGCGGGGCCGGATGATTCGCCGGAAAATCCTTTGTTTTCACACCCGATACCTTTATCATAATCCACAGGTTTTGCAACAGGCAATGCGCTGGACCGGGACGGTTTTCGGCCATTTTTTCGGAGGAAGCCCAAAGCATCCGTTGATTCCCGTTCAGTTTTTTGTTACAGGTATACTGATCTTAATCCTGATGGAGGACAGCCATGGCTCTGGACTATGTCATCATCGGAAATGGGGTCGCCGGCATCCAGGCGGCCGAAACCATTCGGCGGCTGGACCGCACCGGCCACATCACCCTCATCGGAGACGAAACCCACCTGCCCTACTGCCGCCCCATGATCAGCATGGCCCTGGAGGGAACCATCGATTTTCCCGCCCTTACCATTAGAGGACCGGACTTTTATGAGGCCAACGCCATCACCCCGATCCTGGGAGAGCGGGTCGCGGCCATCGACGTGGACGGTAGGGCCGTTATCATCGGCGGCGGCCGGCGGGTGCCGTTTCACCGGCTGCTGATCGCCACCGGCGCCGACCCCCGGCCCGTCGCGGCCGCCGGCCTGGACCTGAACAACATCCATTACATGCGCTCCCAGGACCATGTCCGCCGGATGCTCGCGTCCATAGATGGCGCACGGCGGGCCACGGTCCTGGGCGGCGGCCTTGTGGGCTTTAAGGCTGCCTGTGGGCTGCTGCGGCGTGGCGTTGGCGTTTCGCTGCTGATCGGCTCGGGCCATCCGCTCTCCATGCAGGTGGATGACGAGGCCGGGGCCATGCTTTTAGCGGAGCTGCGCCGGCGGGGGCTCGATGTTCGGGTGGGAGCGGCGGTTGCCGGTTTCGAGGGAGAAAACGGCCGGGTGCGATCCGCCGCGCTCAAGGACGGCGGTCGCGTGGACTGCGATCTTGTCGTGATCGGCAAAGGCGTGCGGCCGGCCCTGGATTTCGTCCCCCGGGACCGGATACCGGTGGACCTGGGCATCCTGGTGGATGCCCGCATGGAGACCGGCGCGCCGGGCATTTACGCCGCCGGAGACGTGGCCGAGGCCGAAGATATCGCCCGCCGGACCCGATGGGTCAACGCCATCTGGCCCGAGGCGGTGGAGCAGGGCCGCGTGGCCGGCATGAACATGGCCGGCCGCCAAGTCGCCTATCCGGGGAGCCTGAGCCGCAATGTTATCCGCGTTTTCGACATGGACGCGATGACCGCCGGCGTGGTAACCCCTGATGATGATGGGCTTTACGAGGTAATCCGCGAGCGGGACGCCGGCGGGCGTCTTTATCGCAAGCTGGTGTTCCGGGAGGATCGTCTGGTCGGTTTCACGCTGATCAACCGGATCGAGCAGGGCGGGGTGATGACGGCGCTCATCCGAAGCCGATTGCCCATCCGCGTTTCAAGAAGGCGGCTGCTGGCGCCGGATTTCAACTGGTCGCTCCTGCTGCCCTGAATGGCCCCGGGCATTCGCCGGACCTGGATGGGGCATGGGCGAAACAGGATTCCCGATATGCCCCGCTCTGAATCCGATCCGGCGCCCGCTTACATTATAATAAGGAGGCGGACATGAAAAAAGTCGTGGTCAATCCCCAACGGTGCGTGGGATGCATGCAGTGCATGATCGCCTGCGCCACCGCTCATTCCCGCACCCAGTCTCTTTTCACGGCGGCGCTTGAAACACCCACCCCGAAGCCAAGGGTTCATGTGGGGGCCGGCCTTTGCGGCGACGGGTTTCCAAACCGTTGCAGGCACTGCGATCCGGCCCCCTGCATGCTGGCGTGCCTGCCCGGCGCCATCCACCGGGACCCGGAGCTGGATACGGTACGGATCGATCCGGATCGGTGCATCAACTGCGCTTCCTGCGCCATGGCCTGCCCCTTCGGGGTGATTCGTTATCATGTCGATCCGCTGGGGCCGCCGGGCAAGACGGTGGCCGTCAAGTGCGATAATTGCGTGGACCGGCGGCGGGAGGGCCGGATTCCGGCTTGCGTTGAGGTATGCAAGTCGGGGGCGCTGACCTTCGAGGAGATGGGCGCGGCCATGAAGCGCCAGACGGACGCGGTGGCCCGGAGCGTTGCGTCGGAGGTCGAGGGGAAGCCGGCCATTCCCGCGGGGGTGGCGCTGCATCGGGCTTTGCGCAGGGCGAGCTGGGAAATGAATCAGGAGAGAAAGGAGAACTCCCATGAAGGATAGCGTCAAGGAAAAAAGCATCGCCCAGGACAGTCGGCTGCTGCTGGAAAAGGCGCGGGCCGACGGCGTTGAAACCGTCTGGGATCGGTTCGCGGCCCAGCTTCCGAATTGCGGGTACTGCGAGATGGGGTTGAGCTGCCGGATCTGCGTGATGGGGCCGTGCCGGATCGATCCCTTTGGCGAGGGGCCCCAGCGGGGGGTGTGCGGGGCGGACGCGGATATTATCGTGGCGCGGAACCTGGGGCGCATGATCGCCGCCGGCGCGGCGTCCCATTCCGATCATGGCCGGGATCTGGTGGAAACGCTGGCGGAAGTGGCTGAGGGACGGGCCGAGGGATATGGCATCGCCGACGAGGCCAAGCTGCGGTCTTTTGCCGGAGAATACGGCATCGACACGAACGATAAGGACGCCCTGGCGGTGGCCGCCGAGCTGGCCGAGGCGCTTCAGGAGGATTACGGGACGCGGAAAAAGGCCCTGACGCTGCTGGCACGGGCGCCGGAAAAACGCCGCGAGATCTGGAAGAAGCTGGGCATTGCGCCAAGGGGCATCGACCGGGAGACATCGGAGATGATGCACAGAACCCACATGGGCGTGGACAACGACTGGCAGAGCATCCTGCTGCATGCCATGCGCAATGCCCTGTCGGATGGGTGGGGCGGGTCGCTCATCGCTTCGGAGGTGTCGGATATACTGTGCGGCACGCCGACGCCAACCCCCACCACGGCCAATGCCGGGGTGCTGAAGAAGGACCAGGTGAACATCGTGGTTCATGGGCACAACCCGGTGGTGTCCGAGATGATCCTGCTGGCCTGCCAGTCGCCGGAGATGATCGCCCTGGCAAGGGAAAAAGGAGCGGACGGCATCAACCTGGCGGGTGTGTGCTGCACCGGCAACGAGCTGCAGATGCGCCACGGCATCCCCATGGCCGGCAACCACCTGAGTACCGAGCTGGTGCTGACCACCGGGGCGGTGGAGATGATGATTGTCGATTATCAATGCATCATGCCATCCCTGGGGCAGGTGGCGGCCTGCTATCATACGAAAATGATCTCCACCAGCGACAAGGCCCGCTTCCCCGGCATGGAGCACCGGGAGTTTCATCCGGACAACGCACGGAAAATAGCCGGGGAGCTGGTACGGGAAGCGGTGGAGAATTTCTCCCGGCGAGGGGAGGTCTACCTGCCGGTGGCGCCGGTGACCGCCACCACCGGTTTTTCCGTGGAGGCGGTGGTTCAGGCCCTGGGCGGCACGCCGGAGCCGCTGCTGGACGCCATCAAAAAGGGCGCCATCCGAGGGGCGGCCGGGGTGGTGGGGTGCAACAACCCGCGCATCAAGCAGGATCATGGCCATGTTACCCTCATGCGCCGCCTGATCGAAAACGACATTCTCGTGGTGGATACCGGCTGTGCCGCAGTGGCCAGCGCCAAGGCCGGATTCAAGACGGCAGAGGCGGCCGCCATGGCGGGAGACGGGCTGAAGGCGGTCTGTCAGGCATTGAAGATCCCGCCAGTACTCCACATGGGCTCCTGCGTTGACAACGTGCGCATCCTCACGCTGGCATCCGCGCTGGCCAATGCCCTGGGCACCGACATCAGCGATCTGCCCATCGCCGGCGCCGCGCCGGAGTGGTATTCGGAGAAGGCGGCGGCCATCGGGCTTTATTTCGTGGCCAGCGGGGTTTACACGGTGCTGGGGCCCATGCCGCCCATCACCGGATCGGCCAACGTGGCCCGGCTGCTCACCCAGGGGCTGAACGACGCGGTGGGGGCCACCTTCGCCGTGGAGCCCGATCCGGAAAAGGCGGCGCTGCTGATCCGGCGCCACATCGAAGACAAGCGGCGCAATCTGGGGCTGGATGCGAAAGCCGTTTAGCCCGGCGCCGGGCCCCGAAGCTCCAGACATCGGTGGGCCCCATCGGTCCAAGCGCCATCAGTCCAGGCATCGAGGGATGGCTCCCGCCCGCCCATGAAAAGCGTTTTCGCCCTGCTGCTGGTGATTCTGCTGGCCTTTTCCGGATATCACCTGACCTTTCGGGGGGTGCGGTTCCGCGCCCCCCGCTTCACCCGGGTCTTTTACCTGACCGGCGCGGAATTTCTGCTGCTGGGGCTTTTGCTGTCGCCGGCGCTGCTGAACATCCTGGACGAGCCGACCCGCCAGCGGCTGGCGCCCCTTAGCACGATGGCGCTGGGGTGGGTCGGGATGCTTTACGGCTTTCAGTTCGATCTGAAACGGCTGCGCCGCTTCCCGCCGGCCCGCACCGCCGTCGCCCTGCTCGAATCGGTTTTCACCATGGCCCTGGCGCTGCCCCTGGCGCTGTGGCATCTGCCCTCCCTGTTTCCTGAATCCGCGTCGCTGCTGATCCCCCTTTCCCTGCTCATGGCCACGGCGGCGGCCTGCTCGGGCCAGACGGGGCTGGCGCTCCTCGCTGCTGAAAAGGGGGCGGAGGCGGACGACGGCCGCATCGATCTGCTGCGCTATCTGGCCAGCCTGGACGGCCTGCCGGCGTTGCTCGTTTTCGGGCTGGCCTTTTCCTTCCGGCCCGGGCCGGAGGGCGGGGCGTGGGTCGCGGCGCCGGCGGGGGCCATCGCCATGAGCCTTGGGGCGGGCATGGGGCTGCTGGTCCTGTTCTGGCTGTTCGTCAACCAGAACATGGACGAGTCCGAGCTGGCGCTGGTGGTGATCGGCATGATCCTGATGGCCAGCGGCGTGGCGGCCATGGTGGGGTTTTCGCCGCTTTTGACCAACGTGTTCGTGGGGCTGTGCCTGGTGAACATGACCCGGCGCGGGGAGCGGATCTATCGTATTCTGGCCATTGTGGAAAAGCCGGCCTACCTGGTGCTGCTGGTCTTTCTGGGGGCGCTGTGGCAACCGGCCCCGGCGGCCGTCTGGATCGGGGCGGCGGCGTTTCTGACCGTCCGGACGGCGGCCAAGGCCGCGGCGGTTCCGCTGGCGCTGCGGCTCGTTCCGGCGGCGGGCCGATATCCGGCTTTTCTGGGGCTGGGGCTGGTGGAGCAGGGGGGGCTGTCCCTGGCGCTGCTGCTCGATTTCAGCCATCGGTTTCCAGAGGCCATCGTGGCGGGGGTGGTCTCGGCTGTTCTTGGGGCCACGCTTCTAAGCGAGCTGATCGGGCTTCGGCTGCAGCGGGTTGCGGCGGGGCGGGCCGGCCGGCCGGATGCAGCGGACCCAGTGGACATGGTGGACTCAGTGGACTCAGTGGACTCAGTAGACGCGATGGACGCGATGGACGCGAAAGACGCCGATGTCCCCTGAGCGCCGGCGCAAAATCGAGCATCTCTCGCTGCGCCTGATGGCGCTGGCCATGATCATCGGGTTTGCGGCCTGGCTGGGGCAAACGACGCCCGATGCCGCCGCTCACCCGGCCGGCCGGGCCAATCTTTCCCTTGGCGTCATGCTGCTGTCGGCCCATGTGGCCGGCCAGATCCTGAAGGGCTTCGGGCTGCCGCTGCTCAGCGGATATCTGCTGGCCGGCATCCTGGCCGGGCCCCACGGGCTCGGCTTTCTGAGCCGGCCGATGGTGGCGGACATGCGCCTGCTGGACGACCTGGCCCTGGGCTTTATCGCCCTGGCCGCCGGCGAGGCCTTCGACCTGGCCGCCGTCAAAAGAAGGCGCAAGTCGGTGATCCTCAACATCGTCCTGCAAACCGTGGTGATCTTTCTGATGGTCTTTGGCTTCATGGCCCTCTTCGGCGGACTTTTCGAGTCATTCCGGCCGTTCGACCCGGCCCGGCGGATGGCCATCGCCATCCTGCTGGGGGTGACGGCCGTGGCGCGATCCCCCTCCTCGGCCATCGCCATCATCAGCGAATGCCGGGCAAGGGGGGATTTCACCAGCACGGCGCTGGGGGTGACCGTGGCCATCGACGTGCTGATCATCATCCTGTTCACCCTGGCCATGACAGCGGTGCGGATGCTGTTTTCGGGGGACGGCGGGGTGAACCTGTTCGTTTTCGGGGCGCTGAGCCTGGAGATCGGCGCCTCCATCGCCATCGGGGCCGCCTCCGGAAAGCTGATCGCCGGCTATATCCGGCGGGCCGGGCACGATCTGCCGCTCTTTCTGCTCTTTTTCGCATTCGGCGTTGCCAAATCCTCGGAATGGCTGCGCCACTTCATGGAGGTCCATCACGGCTTCTCGCTGCACTTAGAGCCCCTGATCGTTTGCATGAGCGCCGGATTCGTCATCCGCAATCTCTGCGGAGACGGCCGGGAGGGCGGCGAAACTGCGGCGGCCTTCGGCCGGGCCATAAAGAAGGTCTCGCTGCCCGTTTATGTGCTGTTTTTCTCACTGGCGGGGGCGGGCATCGATTTAGGGGCGCTGGCGCGGCTGTGGCCCCTTGCCCTGTGTCTTGCGGGGGTCAGGGCACTGGGGCTTTTCATGGCCGCTTGGCTGGGCGGAACGCTGGCCGGAGACCCGCCGGCCCACAACCGGGTGGCCTGGATGGCCTACCTGACCCAGGCGGGCGTTGCCATCGGGCTGGCCCAGTTGGCCATGCGCCAGTATCCGGAATTCGGCAG
>JAABTE010000008.1 GCA_011390035.1 Desulfobacteraceae bacterium
GCGGTGGCAACGGCAGACATGCTCATCGCCCTGCAGCGGAAGATGGGCCTGAGGCCCATGCCCAGAGTCGTGACCACGCCCACGGCCTATTCGCCGGAGGATGTTTACATCCTGGCCCGGCTCATGGAGGAGCAGACGCGGCGCCTGCTGATTCCCTTCGGCATCCTAGAATATCAATCCGCCCCCGATCTCTATTATTCTAAAACGCCCACGGATGTATTCGGGAAGGTGCTGAGCCTGTTTATCAAGCTGGCCACTCTCACCGGCCGGGAGCGGATCACCCCCAGCGAGTCCTATATGGAGATGGTTCGGGCCGCCTCGGACGCCCGGTCGATCCTGGCCCACATCGACCCGGCCCGGCGCTACCGCATCGACGCGCCCCCGCCGCCGGCAGACGCCACGCCGGCGGAGGTGTTTGCCAGGTGCATCCAGATTCGAGGGCGCATCAACGAGTTGCGGGCCCTTTGGAACATGGAGCCGGTGCCCGCGCCGGAGGTCGCGGCGGACACGGCGCTCCACCCGGCCGACGTGTTCGTGCAGACCCAGATCATTGTTGCCGAGCTGAACCTGCTGAAGATGACCACAGGCACCATCAACGCCACGCCGCTGGCCATTCCGGTCACCGGCATGCGGCCAACGGACGTGATGGAAGAATGCCTGCTGACGGCCTATCTGCTTGATCAGGTGGAGAGCCTTCAGCAGATGGTGGGCCGGTTGAAAGCCCAGTGAAAGAGGAGGAAGAGGCCATGAGAAGACAAGGCAGCATCGGTTTTCGGATACTGGCCGGATACGGCCTGATGGGCCTTGTGCTGGCCGGGGCGGTGTTCGCCACCCTGTGGCAGGTCGGCCGCGCCCAGTCCCTGGTAAGTCAGGTGGTGGACCTGCGGTCGCCCACGGCCCAGTCCAGCCTGCAACTGATGAACGCCATGAACGAGTCCCTGTCGGCCCTCAAAGACTGGGTGATTCAGGGGAATGAGACGTTCAAGGCCCAGCGGCGGGCCGCCTGGGCCGAGGGGATCGAGCCGACCATGGCCCGGCTCAAGGCGCTGTCGGCGGGGTGGACCGAAATGGAGGATGTCGAGCGCCTGGAGCGGGTGTCCGGCGCGCTGGCGGTTTTTGGCCAGACCCAGGAAAGGATCGAGGCCATCGCCCAGACCCTGGCCAACACCCCGGCCACCGAGCTGCTGGTGACAACCGGTGCGCCCATCGTGGAAAGCCTGGGGGACGCCATCAGCCGGATCATCGCCATCGAGGGCCGGCTGGAGGCATCCGCCCGGAGAAAGGCCCTGCTGGGGATGATGGCGGACGTGCGCGGCAGCATCGGGCTGGGGGTGGCCAACATCCGGGCCTACCTGATCACGGGGGACCCGGAATTCCAGGATCGGTTCCGGGAAAAATGGGCCGAGGGGGAGGCGAGTTTCCGGGAGCTTTCCGACAGCCTGGACCTGCTCACCCCGGAGCAGGCCGAGCAGTTGAAGATTCTGGAAACCAGTTTCGAGGCTTTTCGCAACCTGCCCGAGCGGATCTTTCAGCTTCGAAGTGACCGGGAATGGAACCTGGCCCAGGCCTGGATGGCCGACGCCCTCGCCCCGGCCTTCGATGGCATCAAGACAGACCTGGACGCCCTGATCAAGAGTCAGGGGGCCGGCATGGAGGCGGGCCAGGAACAGCTCAAGGCGCGGATGGGGCTGCTGATTGCGGCGCAATGGGGCCTTCTTGTGGCCGGGATCATCATCTGCGTGGCCGCCGGCCTTCTGATCACCCGGTCCATTACCCGGCCCCTGGCCAGGGCCGTGGCCCTGGCCGATCACCTGGCCGAAGGGGACCTGACCATGACCATCGACGTGACCGCCAATGACGAGACGGGCCAGCTCCAGGCGGCCATGAAGCGGATGGTGGAGAACCTGCGGAGCATGGTGGGCGAGTTCCGTCGCACCAGCCGGCGGCTGTCCGACGCCTCCGGCGGGCTGTCTTCGCTGGCCACCCAGATGGCCTCCCAGGCCACCGAGATGGAGGCCCAGGCCGAAACCGTGGCCGGCGCCTCCGAGCAGGTGTCGGCCAGCGTGGCCAGCGTGGCGGCCGCCTCCGAGGAGGCGAGCAACTCGGTGACCAGCGTGGCGGCCATGGCCGAGCAGATCTCCACGGCCTTCGAGGAGATGGTCAACGCCACCCAGAAGACCGCCGGCAACATGAAAAACATGGCCGCGGCCAGCGACGACATCTCCGGCGGCATCCACACCGTGGCCTCCGCGGTGGAGCAGATGAGCGTGTCGCTCAACGACGTGGCCCGCCAGACCGCAAGGGCCAGCGGCGTCTCCCGGGACGCCAGCCGCCGCACCGAGGAGGCGGACGCCAAAATGGCCGCCCTGGCCGACGCCTCCAAGCAGATCGGCCGGGTGGTGAGCATGATCAAGGATATCGCCGATCAGACCAACATGCTGGCGCTCAACGCCACCATCGAGGCGGCCGGCGCCGGCGACGCGGGCAAGGGCTTTGCCGTGGTGGCCGGCGAGGTCAAGGCCCTGGCCCGCCAGAGCGCCGAGGCCACCGGCGAGATATCCGGCCAGATCGAGCAGATCCGCAAAAGCATCGCCGACGCGGTGGCGGCCATCGCCGACATCGGCCGGATCATCTCAGACATCGCCGGCATCAACGAGAGCATCGCCGCGGCCGCTGAGGAGCAGACCGCCACGGCCAACGAGATCTCCCGATCCGTGTCCCGAAACGCCGTCACCGCCCGGGACATCGCCTCGGACGCGGCCGATTCCGCCGGCCTGGTGGCCGATATCGCCCGGTCCACGGACGAGACCGCCAAAACCCTTCGGGAGGTGGCCCTCCATGTGAGCGAGCTTGACCGGGGCGCCAGGGAGGTGGCCCGGTCTTCCGAGGAGGCGGCCCGGGCGGTCCAGGAGATCACCCGCAACATTCAGGGCATCAGCTCTGTGTCAAGGGAGACCGCCGCCGGCGCCAACGGCACCGAGTCCGCCGCGGCCGAGCTGTCCAGGATGGCCGCCGATCTGGCCGCCATGGCCGGGCGGTTCAAGGTTTAGGGGCCGGGGCCGGCCTCAATCCTCCGGGCCGGGGTCATGCGGGCCCGGAGGACCCCGGTAAACCCGGACCATGCGCCGGACCATGCGCCGGACCATGCGATAGACCAGGCCGATGATCAGCGTGATGCTGATCAGGATGATCAGGTTGGAGGAGAAAAAGGTCATGATGAAGTGGTACGGGTTGCTCATCCCATAGGCCGACACAAGCACGCCGACGCCGAAGACCAGGAAAAAGACCGCCGTCAGGGTCAAAACGCACTGCCATATCCACCATAAAATCATGTCCGGCGCCGCCCTTGGAAATCAATTGACAAGCCGTCACCATCCATTATATATTTAGTCCTTTTTTTATTCGCCAACGAAAAGGAGTTTTCATCATGTCGATATCGGACGCCATGGCCAAGATCCAGCCGGTGCGGCTGGGTCCGGACAGCCGTTTCACCTTTGAATGCCACAAGGGCGTTTCCTGCTTCACCCAGTGCTGCCGGGGGATCAACATCATCCTCACCCCCTATGACATCATCCGCCTGAAAAACCGCCTGGAGCTGGATTCAGAGCAGTTTCTCGCCATCTATACCAAGCTCGAGCTGCTGGAAAAGACCGACCTGCCGGTGGTCACCCTCAAGCTGCTGGACGACGAGCGCAACTCCTGCCCCTTCGTGCGGGACGAAGGCTGCATCATCTATTCGGACCGGCCCAGCTCCTGCCGCTACTATCCGATGGGCGTCGGCTCCCTGGCCCACAAGGAAGGGGCCGACGACAAGGACTTTTACTTTTTCGTCAACGAGCCCCACTGCAAGGGCTTTGAGGAGAAAAAGGAGTGGACCGTTCTGGATTGGCGGGTGGACCAGGGGGTGGATGTCCACGACGAGATCAACGCCGAGTGGACCGATCTTCTGGTGCGCAAGCGCTCCTTTCCGTCCCACATCCGCCTGACGGAAAAGAGCAAGCGGATGTTCTTCATGGCCAGCTACAACATCGACCAGTTCCGCCGGTTTGTTTTCGACAGCAGCTTCTTCAAGCGCTATCCCGCGCCCGACGAGGTGGTGGAAAAGATCCGGAACGACGAGGTGGAGCTGCTCAAGTTCGGCCTGGCCTGGATCAAGAGCACGCTGTTCGACCCGAGCCGGGCGGGCGCGGGAGATCCCCGGAACCTGTAAAGCCCCCATTGGCGCTCCCCCTCCCCGCGCCGGGGAGGGGGCCGGGGGGAGGGGTCAATACCCCTTGTACGTCAACTCCCGCCAGGATGCCGGATCTTCCAGCCTCGCCGGGATATCCAGGTCAAAAAACTCGGCCGCCGGCCGCAGGATCTCCGGTGACTGGGTCCAGAGCGTCCGGGCGGCCGTCAGCACCTTTTCCATGGCCTTTTCCGTCAGCCTGCCCATGGGCGGCCGGCAGGGGCCGGAGGGCATGCCCAGAAGGGCCATCAGGGTCTTGATCGGCAGCGGGTTCCTTGCCCGGAACAGCACCGGCCCGTAAGGCGTCAGCTCCTCGGTCTTGATCATCAAAAGGGAAAACAGCGGGGTCAGAGCCTTGCTCAACGCTTCGGCGCCGGCCCGGTCTCCCTCCCGCAGCATGGTCACCATTTGCCCCACGGCGGCCGGGGCCACGTTGGACGCAACGGAGATCACCCCGCCCGCGGCGATGGAAGGATCGGTCATCATGTCGAAGGTGAGCCCGTCGTCTCCGGACAGGATACGGTAATCGTCGCCGCAGCACTGGCGGACCCGGCGCATGTTGTCCATGCTCCCCGTGGCCTCCTTGACGGTCTGCACGTTTTCGAACTGTTCGGCCAGGATTGCCAGATCCTCGGGCAGCAACTGGGTGCCGGTGCGGCCGGGAATCACATAAGGGATGATGTCGAGGCCGGGAAACTCCGTGGCGATGGGGGCAACGTATTCCCGACGGATCTCCAGCGAGCTGGGGCCGTTGTAGTAGGGGTCCACCAGCAGCACCGCGTCCACCCCCAAGTCCGAGGCGTGGGCCGTGGCCGTCAGGGCCTCCCGGGTGTTGTTGCTGCCGGTGCCGGCGACGCAGAGGCAATGATCTCCGGATTTTTCCGCCACCTTCTTGATTACCGCGTTGTGCTCTTCCCAGCTCAGCGAGGGGCTCTCGCCGGTGGTTCCCACGGCCAGAATGCCGGTGATGCCGTTGTTGATCTGAAAATCGATCAGCCGTTCCAGACCCTCGCTGTCGATGTCGCCGCTGGATCTGAAGGGTGTCACCAGTGCGGTAAAACAGCCGGAGCGCATGTCTCGTTCCCCTTTCGCCTTTAAAAAATTGGGTTGAAAGATAGAAAGCGTGCTTATTTTTATACAACTTTGACTTAGTAATGCAATCCGATGGATTTTTCAACTGATAACTTAAAAAGAGGCTGTAAATAATGGACAAAGCTACACCCGACACCACCGATCAGGATACCGTCGCTCAGGACGGCGCCGCAACCGACAAGCCCGCCACCGTGGAAGAATACATCGCCCAGCAGCGGGCCGCCATTGCCTCCAACCCGGAGTGTGGCACCTCTCATTATAACCTGGCCATCGGCCTTCTGGGCCAGCGAAAATACGGCGAGGCCGAGCAGGCCCTGCTTGAGGCCATCGAATGCAGCCCCACCCTGGCCGAGGCATACGTCCAGTTGGGCGGCATCCGCATGCGCCAGGGGGATCTTGAAGGGTGCCTTCATTTTAACAAGCGGGCGGTAAACTGCCGGGCCGGCTTTGCCGAGGGCTGGGGCAACATCGGTTTTGTCCACCTGCAACTGGGCAACGCAGAAGAGGCCATTCCCGCCCTGCGAAGGGCCATCCAGTACAACCCCCGCTTCATCCAGGCCCACGCCACCCTGGCCAACGCCCACCTGATGACCGGCGATTACGAAGAGAGCATCAAGATCAACAACCAGCTTCTGGACATGGAGCCGGACTTCGCCGTGGCCCACAACAACCTGGCCATCGCCTGTCTGCAGGTGGGCGATTACGAGCAGGCCGTCGCCCACGCGGACCGGGCCCGGGAGCTGGGCTACGAAGTGGCCCCGGAGATCCTGGCGGATCTGGAGCCCCACCGGTAAGAGGCTCATGAAATCGAATATCGAGTTCCAGTGCCGCGTCAACGGCCGGCCGATCGGGCCGAATGATTCCGAATGGCAACGCCCCTTGCCCATGGACCGCGAGGCCGCCGGACGCCCCGGAGCCAATCCCGTTGCGAATCCATTCGAAGCGGGCCCCGGCGGCGTCCCCCCCATTGCGCAAGGCGATTACTTTCACGCGGCCATCAGTTTCCTGCTCGCCGAGCGGGCCGCTCCGCTCCGCCGGGCCCTGGCCGGCTCGGGGGTGGACGGGCGCGACGAGATCCGGCGAGTTATGGTGGATCTCGTGAAGCACGGCGCCCTGTATCATCCATCCAGGGTGGTCGTGGCGCGGCGCTCGGGGGAATCGGCCTTTGTTTTGAACGCGGCCCTGTCGGGCATTGGAAAGTCGATGCTGGAAAGAGAGTTTTCCCTTCTTGACGCCCTTGGCGCCCATTCCGGCGGCGGCCATCTGCCCCGGGTGTACGCCATCGGCAAGGGTCAAACCCCCGCCGGCGCGCCGGTTGACATGTTCCTGGGAGAGTGGTTCGATGGGTTTCACGAGTTTCACCTGTCGCCGGACGGGAACAACCCGCCGGCCCTCCTGATCTGGGACGAGGAGGACGGTCGGGCCGGCCGCGTTCGGGCCACGCCCGAACAGGCGGCTCACATCCATCGACGGATGGCCTTCATCCACACCTGGTATTTGGACGTGGACACCGCCTCGCAGATCTTTCCGTGGCACAATGGCGCCGGCGATTTCGTCGTATCATTGAAAACCGATCCCCCGGAGGTCAGGCTGATATCCGTCCGCGGATACTTCCTCGCGGTGATGGAGGACCCGCCAACCGGTCCGGCCGGCATCATGCAGGCCCTGATGCTCTTTCTGATCGATCTTTCCATCCGAATCCGCCTGGACCGGCTGGATGGGGTGGGCGAGACGGGGTGGGCCGGAGACGCGGCGGTGGCGCCTGTCGTGGACGGCTTTCTGGAGGCGCTGGCGGTCAAACCGGACTCGTCCGCCCTGCCGGCGCCCGTGATCGACTGTTTCGCGGCGTTCATGTCGGAGGCCGGGGCGGAGGACATGATCTCGGCCGGAGAATCGCTCATCAGGGCATGGCCGGCAACGTCGGATCGGCGGATGGTGCTGAGGCGTCTGAAGCGGCATGGGCGGTTGTTGCACGAATGCCTTGGGGAGCGGATTTCCAGAATCGTTTCCGACCGCTGAAAGCCGAACCCGCCGAGGCTTCCTTGCCCGTTCAGTTCAAGCCGTTCGGTCCGGGCAAAAACCGCCGCGTCTCCCCCGGCCCCGGCGCGAAGCCCCGTTCGATGAATGTGACGCGCCCATCCCCATCGATCATCAGCACCGAGGCGCACCGGGTTCCGTACCCCGGGCTGTCGATGAAGATGGTCGAAAGCCGCCGTTCCCATTCCAGCCCAACCCCGGTTTCCGGAAGCTTGTTATCTGCGGGCCGATGCCGATCCATCAGGATGGCAAACAGCGCTTCTGGATCGATTCGATCCGATTGAAGGCATGCATCCAGCGCCGCCACCCCCCGCCGCACCTTGGGCCAGGGCGTGTTCAGCAGGCGATTGCTCAGGCCGTGAACCCCCGGCGGCACCGGCGCGGGCGGCCCGCCCCGATTGGAATAGTGATACAGATGATCGGCGTCGCCGGCCAGCAGATTGAAGCCGTTGTAGCGGCGGCCGGTTTCGGTCAGCTTGCTCAGGTAGCCGGCGGGGCTGTCCGTCGTTTTCAGAAACCCGGTCACCAGATCCCCCCGAGAGGGCGCGTCGGGCCGGATATTGGCGGGGTCACGGTAGTTGGTGAGGGCCGCGAAGCGGCCGGCGCGGGTCACGCCCATCCAGGTGCCGCCGGCGGAAAGATCCCGGCCGGCCAGGATATCCGGATCATCCTTCCAGAAATCGAGGGGCGCGGCCGGCCGATGATGAAACTCGTCCCGGTTGGCCGCCACGATCAGCCGGTAATCGGGATGCGCCTTCCAGGCCAGCAGGATCAGGCACATCCCGCGCCAGCCCGCCGGTTGACGGTTCGCTTCTCAGGAAGGGGAGCGCCCTTGCCGGACGGGTCGGCGGTTCCCCTCTGGCCGGACTTTTCTTTCCACTGCTGGGGCAATCGCACTAACATCTTCCAGAATATGCCGTTTTTCCCGATGATAATCAATCCTTTTTTTCACCCCTTCAAGATGGTGCCGCCCACCTATGACGGCGCCGACCGGCCGCCATACACCGCAAGCCCTTTGAGAATACCGCTTTCGCCTTATTTCCGCGTCGATGCCGGCTCTGTAGGCTTTGGCTTATGATGGACCATTTTTTCATGAGCGCGGATAACGCGCCGGAGTCGATGGATTCGGCGGGGCCGGAAGCCAGAAGACGGAAGCCGGAAAAAGAAAACAGGCCATGACTTTCGGCTTGGCGTGCCTTATTTTAGACGAAGACGCTATTCGATATTCAACGATTCGCCTGGCGCTGGGGTCGGGCATTGAAGCGTTCATGCGGAAGGCGAGAAACAACCTTGCCGCCGCCCGGCACTGCTATGATGCCGGGCTTTATGATGCCGCCGCGAACCGGGCATATTATGCGGCTTTTCAAGGGGCTGTCGCGGTTCTGGCCCACTACGGGGTCAGGAAGGACCGGCTGGACCATGAATGGGTCCAGGCGGAGTTCAGCGGCAGGTTGATCCAAAGAAGGAAAATCTTCACCGGAAAAATCAGATCCTATCTCTCGGACATGCAGGCGGTCCGAGATATTGCCGACTACAGCCGCGAAAATGTTTCTAAAAAGAGCGCCCGCAATCAGATCCGCAAGGCCGAGGAGATAATTCAGGAAATCGCCGGGGTGATGGAAAAATGATCAATTTTAAGCAGGAAGAACTGATTGATCGGCTGATGGAGGAGATCAAGGAAAGATATCCGGAAGTCGATCTTGTCAAGGTGATGGAAAGCGCGGAGACGCCATCGACGCTGTGGATCAAGGTAACCGCGCCCGAAGATGAGGACCGGGAGATCGAGATGAGGGAGTTTGCATCCGAGAAGGTTCTGGATATCCTTCTGGACTACGGGTATCACATGCTGGTGATGCCGACGCGGCGGGTGGCGGAATTCGCCTGATGCCTTAAACGCTGAAGAAGACGCATCCGGGTTCAAAAATAATCCAATCCCGGATGCGTCCGTTAACACCCTCTCATGCCCCCCCTTAACGCTTCGGAAACACCATTGACCATCCCCCATATATATGGTATGGTCCCTCTTTTGTTTATGCGAGAAAATCGACACTAAACGAACCGATCGCGACAGGAGGAGACATAGATGAAAGAGGTGGTAATCGTAAGCGGCGCGCGCACGGCCATCGGCGCCTTCGGGGGCGGGTTGAAGGATGTTTCCGCCGTGGATCTGGGCGCCACGGTCATTCGGGAGGCGCTGCGGCGTGCCGGCGTGCGGCCGGTGGCCGGCGAGGTGAAGGCGGCCCTGGCGCCGGACAAGCTCAAGAGCCAGGGGCTGATCGAGCTGGAGAAGAAGGCCGGCGAGTGGGATGCGTCCCATGTTGCGGTGAGCGTCGATGAGGTGATCATGGGCAACGTGCTCCAGGCGGGGCTGGGCCAGAACCCGGCACGCCAGGCCATGATCCGGGCCGGCATGGCCAAAGAGACGCCCGCCTTCACAATCAACAAGGTGTGCGGCTCGGGCCTGAAGGCCATCGCCCTGGGCGCGTCGGCCATCATGACCGGCCAGGCCGAGGTCATCGTGGCCGGCGGCCAGGAGAACATGAGCCAGGCCCCCATGGCCCTGCCCAAGGCCCGCTGGGGCCACCGGATGGAGCTGACCGGCGTGGGCGAGGTGGTGGACCTGATGGTCTTTGATGGCCTGTACGAGATCTTTTACGGCTACCACATGGGCCAGACCGCCGAGAACATCGCCGAGATGTACGGCATCGGCCGCAAGGAGCAGGACGAGCTGGGCGTGTTGAGCCATCAGCGGGCCATGGCCGGCATCAAGGAGGGGATCTTCGCCGAGGAGATCGTTCCGGTTACCATTAAAACCCGCAAGGGCGATGTGGTCTTTGACACCGACGAGCGGCCCATGGAAACCAGCCTGGAGAAGATGGGAAAGCTCCGCCCTGCCTTCCGCAAGGACGGCTCCGTGACCGCGGGCAACGCCTCTGGCATCAACGACGCGGCCGCCGCCGTGGTGATGATGACCGCCGAAAAGGCCGCCGAGCTGAAGCTTGAGCCCATCGTGAAGATCAAGGCATTTGCCGGCGGCGGGCTGGACCCGGCCTACATGGGCCTTGGCCCTGTTCCGGCCATCCGCAAGGCGCTTAAGGCCGTGGGCATGAAGATCGGCGACATCGACCTGATCGAGCTGAACGAGGCCTTCGCCGCCCAGGCCATCGGGTGCATGCGGGAGCTGGGCATTCCAAGCGACAAGCCCAACGAGCTGGGCAGCGGCATTTCCCTGGGCCATCCCATCGGCGCCACCGGCGCCCGGCAGATGGTCACCGCCATGAATCAGATGAAGCGGAAGAATTACAAAACCGGCCTCATCTCCATGTGCATCGGCGGCGGCATGGGCATGGCCATGATCATCGAGCGGTAGGAGCAGCCGGCGCGGGTTTTCTGTTGCATGAAACCGCCCGTTGTTATATAGATGACAAGTTGATTTAAAGGTCTGGCGGAACAGGCGCGAAAGCGAACAGGAGAAGCAAAGATGGAAATTCCGAGAAAACTGGGTATGCTGGTCTTTTGTGGGGTGCCGGCCATCATCGGCGGCGGTATCGTTTACGCCCTTTTCGGCTCTTATGCGCCGGTGGCCGTTTACGAGCTGCTGCTGATCACGGCGGCCGGGGGGCTGGTGGCCAGAGCCTGAGGCGGCCATTGCCCGCTCCATCCTTTTGATCGAAAGCCGCCGCGCCATCCCAGCGGGATGGCGCGGCCTGTTTCCATAAAGGGGCTCCCCTGACGGATATGGCGCCGCGCAACCCGATTCTCTGGTTTTTCCTGGCCATATTCCTGGCCTCCTGCTTCATGGCGGGATGGCTGCTGTTGCCCTTTCTTTCGATCATTGTCGTGGCGTCGGTGGTGACCGGCGTTTTCAAGCCCCTTTACCTGCGTCTGGAAAAAAAAGCCCGCCCCGCCGTCGCCTCCTTTGCCACCTGCGTGGTTGTTTGCCTGGTGCTGTTCATCCCCATCGTGTTATTCGTGGGGATCGTTTCCAGGGAGGCGTATGAGATGTATCTGATGGCCCGCAGCGCCCTGTTCCGGGAACATATTCAGGAACTGATCGCCGGCAGCCGCCTCTTCGAGCATGGGGGACGGGTGCTGGCCGGCGTGAACATCGGCTTTGCCGGCGAGGTGCTGGACCGGGCCATCCCGGAGATCGGAAAGATCGTGGGGCTGTTTCTGTACGAGCAGGCCAACGCCATCGCCTCTAATATCATCCGGTTTCTGGTCAACTTTTTCTTCATGCTGCTGGTGGTCTATTTTCTTTTGATCGACGGCGGCCGGCTGGTGGATTTTCTCATCGACCTTTCGCCCCTGCCCGATGAGCAGGATGAAAAGCTCATCGACAAGTTCAAGGATATGGTGGGGGCCATCCTGCTGGGAAACGGGCTCTGCGGCATTCTTCAGGGCGTCATCGGCGGCCTGGCCTTTGCCCTGGCGGGGATTCAATCATCCTTCCTGTGGGGGGTGATCATGGCCATTGTGGCCTTTCTGCCCATCGTGGGCGTCGGCATGGTTTTCGTGCCGGCGGCCGCTTACCTGATGCTCAAGGGCCGGGTTGTCACGGGCATCGGGATGTTCCTTTTTTATGTGATGCTCTCCGGCGGGTTTGAATATATCTTCAAGCCGCGCCTGGTGGGAAAGCGGGTGCAGATGCACACCCTGCTGGTGTTTTTTTCCATCGTGGGCGGCCTCCGGCTCTTCGGCATCCTGGGCATCCTTTACGGGCCGCTGGTGGTCACCGCCTTTCTGACGCTCACGGAGATCTACCACTCCAGCTACCAGATGATGGTGGAGGCGGAGGGCGATGGCGGTCCCGGCGCGGGCGCCGGCCTCATTTACGGCATAACCGAATCGAAAAATCGAAAATGACGGATATTACAACTCCACAGACGGACAAGCAACCCGAGATCAGCATCGAAAACGAGATGCGCCGGTCGTATCTGGATTACGCCATGAGCGTGATCATCGGCCGGGCGCTTCCCGATGCGCGGGACGGGCTCAAGCCGGTTCACCGGCGGGTGCTCTTTGCCATGCACGAACTCGGAAACGACTGGAACAAGCCCTATAAAAAGTCCGCCCGCATCGTCGGCGACGTGATCGGTAAATACCACCCCCACGGCGACGCGGCCGTTTATGACGCCACCGTGCGCATGGCCCAGAGCTTTTCCCTGCGCTACCCGATGGTGGACGGCCAGGGCAACTTCGGCTCCATCGACGGCGACCCGCCCGCGGCCATGCGGTACACCGAGGTGCGCATGTCCAAAATGGCCCATGAGATGCTGGCGGACCTTGAAAAGGAGACGGTGGACTGGCAGGACAACTACGACGAGTCCTTAAAAGAGCCGTCCGTGTTGCCGGCAAAGATCCCCTCGCTGCTTATCAACGGCTCGTCGGGCATCGCCGTGGGCATGGCCACCAACATTCCGCCCCACAACCTCACCGAGGTGGTGGCGGCCATCTCGGCGCTCATCGATGATCCGGACATTTCCACCGACGCGCTGATGAAGCTTGTGCCGGGGCCAGATTTTCCCACGGCCGGCATCATCTACGGCACCGCCGGCATCCGGGAGGCCTACCGCGTCGGCCGGGGCATCATCCGCATCCGGGCCCGGCTCGAGGTGGAGGAGGACAAAAAGACCGGCGCCGAGACCATCGCCGTCACCGAGCTGCCCTACCAGGTCAACAAGTCCAGGCTGATCGAAAAGATCGCCCAGCTCATGAAAGACAAGCTGATCGAGGGCATCCGCTTCGTGCGGGACGAGTCGGACCGGCGGGGGATGCGCATCGCCATCGCCCTGAAGCGGGACGCCTTCTCCCAGGTGGTTATCAACCAGCTTTACAAGCACACCCAGATGGAGACGAGCTTCGGCATCATCTTCCTCGGGGTGCTGCGCAACCGGCCCCAGCTTTTTTCCTTTAAAGAGCTGCTGGAGCAGTTTGTCCGCCACCGCCGGGAGATCATAGTCCGGCGCACCCGCTACGACCTGCGCAAGGCCGAGGAGCGGGCCCATATCTTAGAGGGCCTGAAGATCGCCCTGGACAACCTCGACGAGGTGGTGGCCCTGATCCGCTCATCCGCCGGCCCGGCCGAGGCCAGGGAGAAACTCATCGACCGGTTCGCCCTGACCGCCATTCAGGCCCAGGCCATCCTGGACATGCGCCTCCAGCGCCTCACGGGCCTGGAGCGGGACAAGATCATTGAGGAGTACGATAAGGTCCTCAAGGACATCGCCTGGTTCAAGGAGATCTTGTCCAGCGACAGGATCGTGCTGGACATCGTCAAGCGGGAGATCACGGAGATCGGCGAGACCTACGGCGACCAGCGCCGCACCCAGATCATGGAGAGCGCCCGGGAGCTGACCATGGCAGACATGATCGCCGAAGAGGACATGGTGGTCACCATCACCCGGGGCGGCTACATCAAGCGCAACCCCATCACCCTGTACCAGAGCCAGCAGCGTGGCGGCCGGGGCCGAACGGCCATCGGCATGAAGGAGGACGATTTCGTCAACCTGCTGTTCGTGGCCTCCACCCATCATACCTTTCTGTTTTTCACCAACCTGGGCAGGGTGTACTGGTGCAAGGTGTACGACATCCCCCAGGCCAGCCGGGCCAGCCGGGGCAAGGCAATCGTGAACCTGCTGGAGTTTGAAAAGGACGAGCAGCTCACAACCGTGCTGAATGTGCCGGAGTTCGAGCCGAGCCAGTACATTCTGATGGCCACCAAAAACGGCATGGTGAAAAAGACCGACCTGATGGCCTTCAGCCGGCCCCGCGTGGGCGGCATCATCGCCATCAACCTCAACGAGGGCGACGAGCTGATCGCCGCCCGGATCACCGACGGGGCCATGAACGTCTTTCTGGGCTCGGCCAGCGGCCAGTCCATCCGCTTTCACGAGTCGGACGTGCGGGCCATGACCCGGGGCACCCAGGGCGTTCGGGGCATGAGCCTGTCGGACAATGACTTCATCGTGGGCATGGAGGTGCTCAGCCACGGCAAGACCCTTTTCACGGCCACGGAAATGGGGTATGGCAAGCGCACCGCCATCGACGAATACCCGTTGCGGCGGCGGGGAGGCAAGGGCGTGATCACCATCAAGACCAGCCAGCGCAACGGCCGGGTGGTGGCGATTCTCCTGGTGGAGGAGGACGACGATCTGATGCTCATGACCGATTCCGGAAAGCTGATACGGATGCCCATCGCCGGCATCTCGTTGATCAGCCGCAACACCCAGGGGGTGAAGCTGATGAACCTGGCCCCCGGCGAGCGGGTGGTTGGCGCGGCCCGGCTGGCCGAGGCCGAGGACGTGGGGGATGCCCTGGACCCGGATGGAGATATCCCGGATGGAGATACCCCAAACGGAGATGCCATGGAAGGCGGAGCGGCGGATGAATACGGCGCCGATCTGGACGCGGCCGGGGAGATGGGCGGCGGGGCGGACCTTTCGATGGACGGCGAGGCGGACTTTCCGATGGACGGCGAAGCAGACGTGGACGACGACGCTGACCTTCCGATGGACGATGACGCGGACCTTTCGATGGACGACGAGGCGGACTTTCCAGCGGATGATGACGCGGACCTTGGGGATGATGCGTCGGCCGACGAAGATGACGGCGAAGAGGAGTGACATGGGCAAACAGATGCGCATCGGCGTGGTGGGGGCCGGAAGCTGGGGAACGGCCCTGGCCAACCTGCTGGCGACGAAGGGATATAAACTGGATTTGTGGGTGTTCGAGCAAGACGTGCGCGAGCAGATCGCGGGCGAGCGGGAAAACAAGGTGTTTCTGCCCGGAGTCAGGCTGTCGGAAAACCTTTCCCCCACCAACGACCTTCACAAAACCGTCTCGGACAAGGACCTGGTACTCATCGTGGTCCCCTCCCATGTGATGCGGGAGACCAGCGGCCGCATGAGCGGCAAGCTGGCGCCGGACACCATCGTGGTGTCTGCCTCAAAGGGCATCGAGAACGGCACCCACCTGACCATGACCGGCATTCTGCGGCAGACACTGGCCGGCATGAACCCGGAGCGGCTGGCGGTGATCTCCGGCCCCTCCTTTGCAAAGGAGGTGGCCCGGGAGATGCCCACCGTGGTGACTGTTGCCGCCACCAGCCCCATCACCGCCCTGGCGGCGCAGGAGACCTTCGCCACGCCCCGGTTCCGGGTCTATACCAATGATGATCCCATCGGCGTGGAGGTGGGCGGCGCGGTGAAAAACGTCATCGCCATCGCCGCCGGCATGGTTGACGGCCTGGGCCTGGGATTGAACACCCGGGCCGCCCTGATCACCCGGGGCCTGACGGAGATGCGCCGGCTGGGCGTGGCCATGGGCGCCAATCCGCGCACCTTTTCGGGGCTGGCCGGCATCGGGGATCTGCTGCTCACCTGCACCGGCGATCTGAGCCGCAACCACACGGTGGGCAAGCGCATCGGCCAGGGCATGAGGCTGGACGACATCCTGTCTGAGATGCGCATGGTGGCCGAGGGGGTCAAGACGGCCCGGAGCGTCTATAACCTGTCCCGCCGGCTTTCCGTGGAGATGCCCATCAGCGAGGAGGTCTATCGCATCCTGTACGAGAACGATTCCCCAATGGCGGCCCTGGGCCGGTTGATGACCCGGGATCTGAAAGACGAGATGGAAGGTTTCTGATGGCGGGGGAAAAGCGACAGCCCAGGGTGGCGGACCGGCCCGTTGATGGTGCCCGTGCGCCGCACAAGGGCGCGGGCCATCGCGGCCGGCTGCGGCAGCGCTTTCTGGATGGGGGGCTGGAGGGCTTTCATGACTATGAGGTGATCGAGCTGCTGCTGACACTGGGCACGCCCCGAAAGGACTGCAAGGAGGCGGCCAAGGCGGCCATGGAGCGCTTCGGCACCCTTCAGGCGGTGATAGAGGCGCCGCTGGAGCAGCTTCTTGAAGTGCCCATGATCGGCCCGAGCAACCTGCTGGGCATCAAGCTGATAAAGGCGGTGGGGGACCGCTACCTGGAAAAGAAGCTGATCCTGACCGACCCCATCAGCAACTCCGCGTCCCTGTTCGAGTACCTGTATCACACCATGCGGGACCGCAAGCGTGAGTGCTTCAAAACCCTGTTCCTGGACGCGAAAAACCGGGTCATTGCCGCCCGCACCCTGTTCGAGGGCACCCTGACGGCCAGCGCCGTCTATCCGAGGGAGGTGGTGCGCGCGGCCCTGGATCATCACGCCGCGGCGCTGATCTTCGCCCACAACCATCCATCGGGTGATCCGGCGCCCTCGGGGGATGATATCGCCATCACCCGAAAGCTGCTCCGGGCCTGCCGGGTGATAGGCGTGACCGTCCACGAACACCTGGTAATCGGCGACAACCGGTATTTCAGCTTCGCCGACGCCGGCTACATCGCACGGATGAGCCGGGAGGACGGGGAGGACCGGGAGCTGGAGGAGATGCCGTGAGCCGAGAGCGAAACCCTTACGCGCCCGAGTGCTTCGGGGATCTTTCCCGGGTCTTTCCCATGGGCGATGACGGCCTGCGGCACACGCCGGACAACTGCCTGACCTGCGCCATCAAGACCGAGTGCCTGCGGGCCGCCATGGACCAGACCGATGACGGCCTGAAGGCCCGGGAGGAATTCGTGGACCGGGCCTATGACGCCGGCATGATGGGCTTTCTGGAGCGCTGGTCACGCAAGAAGACGCTTCAAAAGCGGTTGGAGCAATCGGAAAAGACACGTGGTGAAAGGAGTGAGTCATGAAGCGCATTCAGGACGTTGACCTTTCGGGAAAGCGCGTGTTGGTTCGCGTCGATTTCAATGTGCCCCTTAACGCGGATGGCCGGATCACCGACGATGGCCGCATCCGGGCGGCGCTGCCCACCCTGCGGCTGGCCATGGACGCCGGCGCACGGGTGATCATCGCCTCCCACATGGGCCGGCCCAAGGGAAAGCCGGTTCCCGAGCTGTCCCTGGCGCCGGCGGCCCGGCGGCTTTCCGAGATCCTGGGCCGGCAGGTTCGCATGGCGCCGGACTGCGTGGGCGACGCGGTCCAGTCCATGGCGGGCCGGATGGGGCCGGGGGATCTTTTGCTGCTGGAAAACCTGCGGTTTCACGCCGGCGAGACGGGCAACGATGCCGACTTCGCCAGGGCACTTGCCGCCCTGTGCGATGTGTATGTGAACGACGCCTTCGCCTGCTCTCACCGGGCCCACGCATCGGTGGCCGGTGTTGTAGAGTTCGCCCCGGTGTCCGCGGCCGGCATCCTGCTGGCAAGGGAGATGGATTACTTCAACCGGGCCTTCACCGATCCCCGGCGTCCTTTGGCGGCCGTTGTGGGCGGCGCCAAGGTCTCCACCAAGCTGGGCGCCCTGAAGCGGATGCTGGAGCGGGTGGACAAGCTGATCATCGGCGGGGCCATGGCCAATACCTTTTTAAAGGCGCGGGGCGTGGCCGTGGGGGCGTCCAGGGTGGAGGACGACCTGCTGGACGACGCAAGGGAGATAATGGCGGCGGCCGGGGAAAAGGGCGTGCGCCTTTATCTGCCGGTGGACGCGGTGGTGGCGGACCGGCTGGCCCCGGACGCCGCCACCCGGATTGTCCCGGCCCAGGAGATCCCGGCCCAGTGGCTGGCGGCGGACATCGGCCCGGCCACGGCCCGCCTGTACGCGGCGGCCCTTTCCGACGCCCGCACCATCATCTGGAACGGCCCCATGGGCGCCTTCGAGATGGACGCCTTCAGCCGGGGCACCATGGCGATGGTGGAGGCAATATCCGGGGCCCACGCCCTTTCCATCGCAGGCGGCGGCGACACCAGCGCGGCCATCGCCATGGCCCATGCGGCAGATCTGTTTTCCTACATCTCCACGGGCGGCGGGGCGTTCCTGGAGCTGATGGAGGGCAAGCGCCTGCCCGGCGTTACAGCCCTTGAAGCGGCGCCGGCCGGCGGGCCGGCCCTCGGGTAGAAAGCGGCCGGGGGCGGCGGGATCGTGGTCTATTGGGGCGTTCGGGAGGCGTTGAGTCATGCCAATCGGCTGCGGCGATCCTACTATGAGCTGTTGCGGGACGAGCTGGACCAGTTCATCGTGGAGTATGGCCTGATCGAATCCTATCAGCGGTTCGTGGAGTGCGACATCCCCTATCCGTTTGTGGAAAAGCGGGAGCTGAAGCCCCGCGCCCTGCTGCCGGACCTGGAATACGAGCAGCAGCGCGCCTTCCTGGTGATATTCGTGGAGGATTCCATCCCGGCCACCCACAAGAAATACATCCGGTTTTTCGATGTCAACCGGACCACCAAGACCAATCTTCTGCGCTCTCGCTCCCTGCCCCTGGCCCACGAGCTGGACCGCTATCACAAGCATCTGGAATCGGCACACTTTTTCAATTTCATGAGGGTGGTCCTGCCCATGGACTACGCCCTTTTGATCCAGCGGGACCCGGCCAGCCAGACCCGTGACCGCTACAGCCTGAGCCATTTCCATGTGCGCATCGACTGGCCCATCGCCGATGCCGCCGAGGACATGGCCCGGCAACTTCGCTACATCTCCAAGGACCTGTACGAAAAGGGCGACAAGCACGCCGAGGACATCCAGAAGAAGTTTTTCGAGTACTACGGCCTGCCTGTGATGGTGGGGGGCCGGCGCACGGCTGCCATCGTGGCGGCCCAGTACCTGCGCCGCATTCCCTGTATCTGTACCATCTACGCGGGCAGCAGCGAGAGCCGGGCGGTCATCCGCATCTGCGAGCGGGGGGTGTCAAAGACGGTGCTGATAAAGCTCACCGCCGAAGAGAGCGCCCAGATCGCCGACGCCAACAGCATGGGCGTCCGATCCTTTCGAAAAAACTATGTGGTGGCCCACCATCACCGGGAAAACATCTGCCTGTTTCAGGTCACCTATTTTCCCACGGAGCAGGCCCGGCCCCCGGATGACGGAAAGCTGCGGGAACTCAAGCCGGAGATGAACTGGCTCACCGTCGGCCGTCAGCAGATCCTGCCCCGGCCGGGGGTGTGGCGCTATCCGCCCTTTGCCCTGAACGTAATCTATTCCTGATTCCCAACAACCCGATGCGGGATCATGCCGGCAAAACGGCGTCAGCCGCCGTTGAGCTTTTTCATCATGGCGATCTCGTCGCAGTCCGGAAACTTGACGCACAGCAGGCAGTCCCCCCAGATCTTCAGGGGCAATTCGGACCGGTCCACCCGCGCAAAGCCGAACCGTTCGAAAAACCCGGGCCGATAGGTGAGGGTGAACAGGCGCCGGATCAAAAATCGCTCCGCCTCGGTGACGGCCTGGTCCAGAAGCAGGGCCCCTATGCCCCGGCTTGTGTGGTCAGGATGGACGGCCAGGGAGCGGATCTCGGCCAGGTCCTCCCAGCAGAACTGAAGTGCGCAGCAGCCCAGCACCGCGCCGGACTCGCCCTCATAGACCCAGAAATCCCGCAGGTGATCGTAGATCCGGGTCAGGGGCCGGGGGAGCAGCTCGCCCCGGCTGCCATAGATCTGCAACAGCCCGTGGATCGCCTTGACATCATGGATAACGGCTTTTCGAATCATCTTTTATGCTTTACAATGGAGGCAGGGGGAGAGGCCGCTGCCGTGTTTCAGCGTCGGTCCTGGTAGGGGTACCAGTCGCCGGCGCGCAGGTTTTCCACCTTCATCACGGCGACCTCGTTCTTGTGGGTGTTGAAGATCACTTTCCGCCCCTTTTCGCCGCCCACGTCTTCAGAGACCAGGGCGATGCGCTCCCGGATCAAAACGCGCCTTGCGATCATCACGTTTTCATGGCCGATGTTCTTGTCCGATACGTCTGGATTGTGGGCGCCGCCGATGATCTGGGCCTCAAGGTGGCGCGGCCGGGAGCCGTCGTGGAGCATCATCCTGATGAGCGCCAGGGTGGAGACGTTGCCGTAGATGG
>JAABTE010000082.1 GCA_011390035.1 Desulfobacteraceae bacterium
CGCCTTTTTGCGCATCAGGCCCCTCCGTATCGCTTGATTCGCCGAATCGATTCGCTCAACCAGATGGGGGCGGCCAGGGCGCGGCGCAGATCTGAGGCCAGGCCCTCCGATCCATCCATCGGCCCATTTATCAAAGGATCTATCGACCCATCAATCAAAGGATCGAGCGAAGGAGCGAACGAAGGGGCGAGCGAAGAGGTAAGCGAAACGTCGTCGAGCGAAGGAGCGAGCGAAGCGTCGAGCGAAGGGGCAGGCGAAGCGTCGAGCGAAGGGGCAAGCGAAGCGTCGAACAGGCCGCCCAAATCGAGCCGGCCCTCGGCGATCACCCTGGAAAGACAGGCGTCCAGCAGCGCCGCGGGCACGAAATAATCATGGCCCACCTTCAGGCGCGGATGCTCCTCCCGCCGCCAGGTTTCGGGGTCGGCCGGCGCGGCCACGGGGATGACCGCGTCCACCGCCACGTCCATGGCCCGCAGGGCCGCCACCGCTTCCGGGGCGGCATCGGCGGCATCGGCGGCGTGGAACGCCAGGGACGGCGGGGCATGCACCCTCTTGGGGGGGCGCCGGTCCTGACTGAAAACCTTGCGCCGCGCCCACCATCGCCTGTCATTGTAATACCGCATGAGCTGATTTTCAACCGGGCCGCCGGCGGCCGGCGGGGCAAGGCGATCCACCAGAACAAGGCGGTAATGTTTTTGGAGGTTGCGCAGGGATTTTTCCAGAGCCGCCACCGCGGCCCCGGCCTCCGGGCGCAATCCATCGATGCCGATCAGAAACATGAGCCGATCAGATAAAAAAAGACGGGAAAGGATAAGGATTAATGGTCAAAACGGGACAACCTGTCGATGTCGGACCGGTCGACCGAATCAGACCGATTCGGATCAGATGAGATCGGGTCAGACCGGGTCAGACCGATTCGGATCAGATGAGATCGGGTCAGACCGAATCAGACCGGATCAGACCAATTCGGACCTGATCAGATCTTGGCCTCGCCGTTGAGCCGGTCCCGCAGCTTCTGGGAACACTTGAAGCGCACCACCCGCCGGGGCGAGAGCATCATCACATCGCCGGTGGCCGGGTTGCGGCCCTTGCGCTCCCTTTTCTCGTTGATGTAGAACTTGCCAAACCCCCGGATTAGCACCGATTCACCGCTTTCCATGGTGCGCTTGATGATCTCCAGCAGGTTTTCCATGATGTCGAAGCAGTGGTTCCCGGGAAAGCCCAGCTCCTTCTGGATGGCGTCCACAACGTCCTTTTTGGTCATCGTCATTTTCCGTCCTCTCGTGCGTCTTTTCTTATGGAAATGGGAGTCGGTTGTCACGGTTGCGATCTTCGAGGTCATCATCGGATCGGGATCTTCGGATCTTCGGATCGGGATCATCAGATCATCGGATCGGGATCGGCGGATCGTGATCTTCGGGGATCATCTTAAATGTGTTTTGGCCCAAATGCAAGTGAATGCGCACCTTACGAGATCATGGGCAAGGGGGAATGGCGGAATGGCGAATCATGCATATCAGGCGGAATGGCGAATCATGCATATGAAATGGGATGGAATGGGGCCGATGCCCGGCCGAAGCCGGGCATCGACCCGATGGGACACGTCCTTGAAAGGGGGGTAAAAACTAGTACATGTCCTCATCCATGCCGCCGGCCATGGCCGGGGCTTTTTTCTTCTGGGGCTTTTCCGTGATCATGGCCTCGGTGGTGAGCATAAGGCCGGCCACGGAGGCGGCGTTCTGAAGGGCGAAGCGCACCACCTTCTTGGGGTCGATGACGCCGGCCTCGACAAGGTTCTCGTACTGATCGGTGGCGGCGTTGTAGCCGTAGTCGTCCGCGCCCTCCAGCACCTTGTTTAGCACAACGGAGCCTTCCATGCCGGCGTTTGTGGCGATCTGGCGCAGGGGCTCCTGAATGGCCCGGCGCAGGATTTTCACGCCGTGCAGCTCCTCGCCGGTGACATCCACCTTGTCAAGGGCGGCCAGGCAGCGCACCAGGGCCACGCCGCCGCCGGGGACCACGCCCTCTTCCACCGCGGCGCGGGTGGCGTTCAGGGCGTCCTCGACACGGGCCTTCTTCTCCTTCATCTCGGTTTCGGTGGCCGCGCCGATGTTGATGACGGCCACGCCGCCGGCCAGCTTGGCCAGGCGCTCCTGGAGCTTTTCCCGGTCATAGTCGGAGGTGGTCTCTTCGATCTGGGCGCGGATCTGGCGGATGCGGCCCTCCAGCTCCCGGCGGTCGCCGGCGCCATCCACGATGGTGGTGTTGTCCTTGTCGATGCGAATCGACTTGCACCGGCCCAGGGCCTCCAGGCCCACGCTCTCCAGCTTCACGCCCAGCTCCTCGGAGATGAGCCGGCCGCCGGTGAGAATGGCAACGTCCTGCATGATGGCCTTGCGCCGGTCGCCAAAGCCGGGGGACTTGACCGCGGCCACCTTCAGGGTGCCCCGCAGCTTGTTGACCACCAGGGTGGCCAGGGCCTCTCCGTCCACGTCCTCGGCGATGATCAGCAGGGGCCGGCCGCTGCGGGCCACGTTCTCCAGCACGCCGATGATGTCTTTCATGGTGGACAGCTTCTTTTCATACAAAAGGATGTAGGGCTCCTCGAGGAAGACATCCATCTTTTCGGCGTTGGTGACAAAATACGGGGAGATGTAGCCCCGGTCAAACTGCATGCCCTCCACCACCTCGAGGGTGGTCTCCATGCTCTTTGCCTCCTCCACCGTGATGACGCCCTCTTTTCCCACCTTCTCCATGGCCTCGGAGATCAGTTCGCCTATCATGACGTCGTTGTTGGCGGAGATGGCGCCCACCTGGCTGATATCCTTGCGGTCGCGGGTGGGGCGGGCCATCGCCTTGAGGGCCTCGTTGACGGCGGCAACGCCCTTATCAATGCCGCGCTTAAGGGACATGGGGCTTGCGCCGGCGGCAACCAGCTTGACGCCCTCGCGATAAATCGCCTGGGCCAGCACCGTGGCGGTGGTGGTGCCGTCTCCGGCGGTGTCGGAGGTCTTGCTGGCAACCTCTTTGACCATCTGGGCGCCCATGTTCTCGTATTTGTTCTCCAGCGAGATCTCCTTGGCCACGGTCACGCCGTCCTTTGTGACCGTGGGAGAGCCCCAGCTTTTTTCCAGCACCGCGTTGCGGCCCCTGGGGCCCAGGGTCACCTTCACCGCGTCGGCAAGGCAGTTCAATCCTCGGAGCATGTGCTCCCGCGCCTCGGCGCCGTAGGCAATCATCTTGGCAGACATTATCGTTGTTCTCCTGTTTTAAAAGGTATCAGCGTGTGTTTTTCGCCGGATATCGGCGACTACTCGGGGTAAACGGCCAGGATGTCGTCTTCCTTCATGAAAAGGTGCTCGACGCCATCGATCTTGATTTCGGTTCCGCCCCACTTGGAGAACAGGACCCGATCGCCCGGCTTCACCTCAAGGGCGACCCGATCGCCCTTTTCGGACATCTTGCCCGGGCCCGCGGCCACCACCTTGCCCTCCTGGGGCTTTTCCTTGGCCGTGTCCGGGATGATGATGCCGCCCGGGGTCTTCTTCTCCTCTTCCACCCGCAACACCAGAATTCTGTCGTTCAAGGGTCTGATCTTCATGCTCGCTCCTCCGTTTTTGTTCGGATTTTTCGTTTAAGCCTTCAAATCGATTGTGCCGTGGGATATTTCAGCGCCGTCGCGAAGGGCCCGGGGGAAAGCGTGGACCCCGTCGGCGCCGGCGCCGGCAAACGATGGGTGGAAATCATCCGGTTTCCAGTAAATAGATAGCTATGAAATAGGGGTTGTCAAGGTTTCAAATTTCCAGGCGGGCTCCCACGGAGCCAAAGAAAAAACGGTCCTTGAAGCGGGCGTGGAGCTGGGCGGCGCGGCCGAGGCCGGTGCAGTGGGAGACGCCGATCTTCTCGATCCCCGAGCGGTCCAGCTCATCGAGGGTCCGCTCGAACTGCTCATCGCCGGCAAAGCCGAGGTGGGTGCCGCCGATTACGGCGAAAATCCGCTCCCGGCCGAGCTGTTCCCGGACGTATCGCAGGATGTTGACCAGCCCGGCGTGGGCGCAGCCGAGCACCAGCACCAGGCCGGCGTCGGTGTCCACCGCAAGGGACAGGTCGTCGGCAAGCGGGTCGGGCTGGATCAGGGCGCCCTCGGCCGTTTCGGCGGCCATGTTGGCGTCGCCCTTTTCAAAGTCGGCGCGCCGGGGAATCTGGCCGGTGAGAAAGACGCCCGGCCCCACCTCCCGGATCTGATCGCCCAGCCTGAACTCGGCGCCCAGAGATTCCAGGTATTCCCGGACAAAGGGGACGCCGATGTACCGGCGCCCCTCCTCGCCCACCCAGAAGCGCTTGACGAACATGTCCGGGTGACCGCAGACCGGCACCGGCCCCCGGACCGACAGCACCGCGGGCAGGCCGCCGACGTGGTCGTAGTGGCCATGGCTGATCATCACCGCGGCGATGGACCCAAGGTCCGTTTTGAGAACCCGGGCGTTTTGCAGAATCCCGAAGCCCTGGCCGGTGTCGAACAGGTAGTTGCCCCGGTCGGTCTCCACGAAGCAGGCAAAGCCGTGCTCGCCCACCAAGCCGAAGGGCCCGCCCACCGAGTTTTCACACAGGATGGTCAATCTGGTCTTCATAGATCTCCTTTCGGCCTGGCCCCGAGCAGCAGCCGCAGGCGCAGCCGGTCCAGGGCGGTCATGGCGAACACAATCTTGTTGGCCGAGCGGGTGGGAAAGGCCATCTGAAAGCGGTGCGCCTCCGTCCCCTCCGGCCCGGCAAGGCCGATGCAGACCGTGCCCACCGGTTTTTCCACCGTGCCGCCGGCTGGCCCGGCGATGCCTGTGGTGGCCACGGCGTAGGTGGCGCCGGCCAGGCGGCGGGCGCCTTCGGCCATTTCCGCCGCAGTCCGCTCGTGGACGGCGCCGCATTCGGCCAGGGTGTCGGCCGACACCCCGAGTACCCGAACCTTGGCCTCGTTGGAGTAGGTTACGCCGGAAAACAGGAAATAGTCGGAGCTGCCAGGCACATCGGTGAGCCAGTTGGCGATGAGGCCGCCGGTGCAGCTTTCCGCCGCGGCCACGGTGGCGCCGGCCTTTCGGAGCAGCTCGCCCACCACCGCGGGCATCTGCGCCTCGCCCTCGGAGAAAACCCGGTTGCCCAGGGTCTGTCTCACCCAGGCGGCGGCCTCTTCCAGCCGGCTGTCGATGGCCGCCGCGTCCCGGCCACAGGCGTACAGCTTCACCTGAATGACGGGAAACCGCGCCCGCAGCCCCAGCTTGACGCCCTCGAACCGCTCGGGGACCAGAGCCACCCGCTCGCCCACCGTTGATTCGGGCAGGCCGAAGGTGGAAAGGGAGCGGACCCGGATAAAGTCCCTGTCCGTCCCCGCCATCCGCGTCACCGCCGGCAGCACGGCGTCATCCAGCATCCGGCGCATCTCGTGGGGCACGCCCGGCAGGAAAAAAAACCGGCACCGGCCCAGGAGCAAATCGAATCCGGGGGCGGTGCCCACCGGGTTGTACAGGGGCCGGGCGCCGGCCGGCATCATCGCCTGCTTGCGGTTGGAAGGGCCCATGGGCCGGTCGCGCCGGTCGAAAAAGGCCTGGATGTCGGCCAGGGCCCGCTCGTCCAGGACCAGATCCGCGCCGGCGGCCCGGGCGGCGGCCGCGGCGCTCAGGTCGTCCGTGGTGGGGCCGAGCCCGCCGGTGACCACGCACAAGTCGGCCCGGCCGGCGATCTCCCCGATGATCTCCGCCAGCCGGTCCATGTCGTCGCCCACGCAGGCGTGGCGCGTCACCGCCGCTCCATACTCCTCCAGCCGCAGGGCGATGTGGGCGGAGTTGGTGTCCACAAGGGCGCCGGAGCGGATCTCGTCGCCCGTTGCCAGGATTTCGGCTATCATGGGGTCCGGCTCCCGCTGCAAAGGGTCCGGTTCCCGCTGCAAAGGGTCCGGCTCCCGCTGCGACTCCCGCATTGAAAAATGTTATTTATCATGGCGTCCGCCTCCCCCTCCGCGCGGGATATCATCTATTATGGCGTCGGCCTCATCCACGCAGGCGTCCACGCCGTTGGGCAGGCTGTTGTCCGTGCCCAGGATGATCCGGGCGTCCACCAGGCTCACGCCCTTTTCATAGACCATGATGGGGTTCAGATCCATCTCCCGGATCTCGGGGTAGGACTCGATCAGCTCCGAGCACATCAGCAGGATGGATTTCAAGGCCTTCTGGTCATACGGCTTTTCGCCCCGCACGCCGTTCAAGATGGGCGACGACTTGATGTCCGCCATCATCTTGCGGGCGGAGCGATCGGAGATGGGCAGCACCCGGAAGGCCACGTCCTTTAAGATCTCCACCATGATGCCCCCCAGGCCGAACATGATGATGGGCCCGAACTGGTCGTCGATCTTTGTGCCCACGATCACCTCCAGGCCCCGGCTGGCCATGGGCGACACCAGCACGCCCCGGATGTCCGCCCCCGGCTTGTATGCCTCGGCGTTTTCGAGGATCTCGTCATAGGCGCTCCGGATGCGGCTTTCCTCCCGAAGGTTCAGGCGCACGCCGCCGGCGTCGCTTTTGTGCAGGATGTCCGGCGAGACGATCTTCAGGGCCACCGGGCCGCCGATTTTAGCGGCCGCGGCCACGGCCTCGTCTGCGGATTTGGCCAGCACGTCCTTAAAGGGCGGGGCCCCGTGCAGGTGCAGCAGCCGCTTGGCCTCGTGTTCCAGCAGCACGTTGCGGCCGGCGTCCAGGGCGTCCCGGATGATGCGCTGGCCCTCGGGCCTGGCCTTTGAGCGCCAGTGGAACACGAAGTTGGCCTTGGCGTGGTAGCTGCGCAGGAAGTTGCCGTACTCGGACAGCACGGCGGTACACTTGCAGGCAACATCCAGGGAATCGTACACCGGGATGTTGTAATACCGCAGCAGTTGCAGGGCGTGGGGCCGCACGGAGCTGAACAGGGAGTGGACAATGATCGGCTTGCCGCGCTTGCGCACCATCTTGCCCATCTGGTGGGCCGCGTCCTCCTCTTTCAAGGCCAGGCTCTTGGCAAAGCGTATGCCGTATCCGCCAAACAGGCCCACCAGCAAAAGGCCGCCGATGTTCGGGTCCTTTAAGATGACGTCCACGCAGTCGGCGAACAGGGTCGGGTCGGCGTCGGTGCCGCCGGCCACGTCCACCGGGTTGCGCACCGCTGCCGCGGACGGCAGGATCTTTCTGAGCCGGGCCTGGGTCTTTTCCGTCAGCTCGGGGATCTTCACGTCCAGGTCCGTCAGCAGGTCCGCGGCGATGGTGGCGTGCCCGCCGCCGTCTGCCAGAATGGCAACGGCGTCGTTTTTGATGGGCGGCAGGCTAGACAGGGTCTCGGCCGCCGGAAAGAGCTGGTCGGACCGCTCGATCACCACGATGCCGGCCCTTTTAAAGGCGGTGCGCGCCACCTCGGAGATGCCGGCCAGGGCCCCGGTGTGGGAGCCGGCCGCCTTCTGGCCCGTGGCCGACCGGCCGCTTTTCAGCAGGATCACCGGCTTTTCCAGGGTGGTCTTGTAGGCCTGCTGGAGAAACTTTCGGCCCTCGCGCATCCCCTCCACATACATCAGGATGGCGGTGGTCCGCTTGTCCTTTCTGAAGAACTCCAGGTATTCATGGAAGCGTATATCCGCCTCGTTGCCCACCCCCACATAATATGAAAAGCCCTTCTGACTTTTAAGCTGGGCCTCGGTGATCAGTGTCAGGGCCATGTTGCCGCTCTGGGAAAGCAGGGCGATGGAGCCGGCCGGGGCATCGTGGATGCCCACCAGGTTGAGATGATCGTGCAGGTTCATCATTCCGGAGGTGTTGGGGCCGATGAGGCGGATGTTGTGATCCTGGGCCACCGCCACCACCTCTTTTTCCAGCGCGACGCCCTTTTCTCCGATCTCCCGGAAGCCTCCCGCAATGATCACGGCGCCGCCGACCCCCTTTTTTCCGCAATCCCTCAAAACAGCGGGAAGGGTGGCCGCCGGCGTGGTGATCAGGGCGATATCCACCGGCCCCTCGATGTCGGCGACATTCTTGTAGCAGGGGAACCCCATGATGCTCTCCTCCCTGGGATTGACCGCGTAGATGTTCCCCTCGTACTTTTCGTCCAGCAGTATCCGCAGGGCCTGAAAGCCCCGCTTGGTTTCGCTTTTGGACGCGCCGACGATGGCGACGGACCGGGCATTGAGTATTCTGTCAAGTGGCATGACGTGACAACGTCCTCCTGAATCGAATGTAAGGTTTGAATCGGACCTCTTAAAGGCCTGAGTCTGATGGGATCGGACCCGTTGAAACGGGACCGTCAAATATGAGCCGGCGTCACTCCCGCTCCCGGGCTTCAAACCGTTCCAGGGATGCCTGGCGCTCCTTGGTGGACACGCAGGCCAGGCAGGCCTCGATCTCGTAGTCCATCAGGGCCTCCAGGCTCACCTCGCCGGCCATGAGCAGGCCGCGCTTGATCATCCGGATGGAAAAGGCCGAATTGGCCGCGATCTTTTTGGCCATGGCCATGGCAGCGTCCATAAGCTCGGCCGCGGGCACGGCGCGGTTGACCAGCCCGATGCGGGCGGCCTCCTTTCCGTCAATGTTCTCCGCGGTGAAGAGCAGCTCCCGGGCCCGGGCCGGCCCGATCAGATCCTGGATCAGCCGCATGGCCCCGCCCGTCACCGAGGAGGTGACCCGGGCCTCGGGGGAGCCGATCTGGGCGTCCTCGGCGGCAATGCGGATATCGCAGGCCAGGGCCAGCTCGTAGCCGGAGCCCAGGGCGTAGCCGTTGACCGCGGCTATGGTGGGCTTTTCAAACCGGATGATCTTGCGGCTGGCCTCCTGAAGCGCCTCCAGGTAGTCCCGGTAGGCCTCGGCGGAGCGGGTTTTGGATTCCTTCAGGTCCGCCCCCGTGGAAAAGGCCCGGCCCTCGCCGGTTATGATCACCGCCTTGACTTCGGCGTCGGCCCGGGCGTCGTCCAGCGCGGCCTGAAAATCGATCCAGAGCCGCTTGTTCATGGCGTTGAGCACCCTGGGCCGATTGAGGCGGATGATGGCCACGCCGTCGGTCTTGTCATAGATGATGCACTCGAATTCCATCGCGTCTCCCGCTATGTTTTTTGGGTTTCAACGAATAAGGGCCGGCGTCCCGCGCCGGCCCGTCCATTGTCTTTGGTAGATTTATTTCAGGCCGGAGGATTGATGGCCTACCTTGAGATCACCAGGCGCTGGCCCGGGTAGATCGGCTTTCCCGGGTTCAGCCGGTTCCAGCGCAACAAATCCCGCAGGGAAACATTGTGCCGGTCCGCGATGCCGCCCAGGCTGTCGCCCCGGC
>JAABTE010000083.1 GCA_011390035.1 Desulfobacteraceae bacterium
CCCAGGCGGTTGGCCCCGTGGTCGGAAAAGTTGGCCTCCCCCAGCACGAACAGGCCGGGGATGGTGGACATCAGGTTGTAATCGACCCACAGCCCGCCCATGGTGTAGTGGACCGCCGGGTAGATCATCATGGGCTCCTCGTAGGGGTTGGCGGCGGTGATCTTTTCGTACATCTGGAACAGGTTGCCGTATTTGCGGGCGATCAGGTCCCGGCCGTCCCGCCGGATGGCGTCTGCGAAGTCCAGATAAACGGCGTAGCCGGTCTCGCCCACGCCCTTGCCCGCGTCGCACTGCTCCTTGGCGTTTCTGGAGGCCACGTCCCTGGGCACCAGGTTGCCGAAGCTGGGGTATTTTCGCTCCAGGTAGTAGTCCCGCTCCGACTCGGGGATTTCGTTGGGATGGCGCTTGTCTCCGGGCTTTTCCGGCACCCACACCCGGCCGTCGTTGCGCAGGCTCTCGCTCATCAGCGTGAGCTTGGACTGGTAATCGCCATGCACCGGGATGCAGGTGGGGTGGATCTGGGTGAAGCAGGGGTTGGCGAAAAAGGCGCCCTTTTTATGGGCCCGGTAGCCTGCCGTTACGTTGGAGGCCATGGCGTTGGTGGACAGGAAAAAGACGTTGCCGTACCCGCCCGTTGCCAGCACCACCGCGTCCGCGGCGTAGGTTTCGATGGCGCCGTCGATGAGATTTCGCACCGTGATGCCCCGGGCCCTTCCGTCAGCCACCACCAGGTCAAGCATCTCCCGGCGGGGAAACATCTTTACCTTGCCGGCGGCGATCTGGCGGGACAGGGATGCGTAGGCCCCCAGCAGCAGTTGCTGGCCCGTCTGGCCCCGGGCATAGAAGGTGCGGGAGACCTGGGCGCCGCCGAAGGAGCGGTTGGCCAGGAGGCCGCCGTATTCCCGGGCAAAGGGCACGCCCTGGGCCACGCACTGGTCGATGATGGCGGTGGAGACCTGGGCCAGCCGATAGACGTTGGCCTCCCGGGCCCTGAAGTCGCCGCCCTTGACCGTGTCGTAAAACAGGCGCCAGACGCTGTCGCCGTCGTTCTGGTAGTTTTTGGCGGCGTTGATGCCGCCCTGGGCCGCGATGGAGTGGGCCCTTCTGGGGCTGTCCTGGATGCAGAAGTTGAGCACATTGTAGCCCAGCTCGCCCAGGCTGGCCGCCGCGGCGCCGCCGGCAAGGCCGGTGCCCACCACGATGATCTGATATTTCCGCTTGTTGGCGGGGTTCACCAGTTTCAGTTCGAACCGGTGTTTGTCCCATTTGTCCTGAATCGGTCCGGACGGTGCTTTTCCGTCGAGCTGCATGTCTTGGCCTCCTTAAACGCTGATCGAAATAAAAATCGGGATCAATCCGAATCCGACGCCCACGATCACGGCAAACGCCACGCTAAACCCCCAGATAAGCGGGGTGTACTTGACGTGGCTGACGCCCAGGGTCTGAAAGGCGCTCCAGAGGCCGTGACTGACGTGGATGGCCACCACGATCATGGCAACGATGTATATGAAGATGTATCCGCCCGAATTGAATGTGTCGGTAACGATGTGCCAGATGGTGGTGCCGGACTTATCGACGAAGTGGAAGTTGGCCAGATGCAGGATCACGAACAGCAGCACCAGGATGCCGGTGTAGGGCATGGTGGAAGAGCCGATGGTGCGGCCGCCGGCCGACTTGTTGACCGAGTATCGGACCGGGCGGGAGCGCCAGTTCTGATAGAACAGCGTCAATCCCGTGGCCACATGGATGATGGCCAGCAGCAGCAGGCCGAACTCGGCCACCTTGAGCAGCGGACCGGTGGAGTGCAGATGCTCCGCGTAGGAATTGAAGGCTTCCTGACCCATGTACAGCGTCAGGTTGCCCGCCAGGTGCGCCGCCAGAAAGCCGATGAATCCGAGGCCGGTCAAGGCCATCATCAGCTTCTTTCCGATGGATGTGGAAAGCGTGTCCGTGAACCAGTTCATCTTATCCTCCGCCTGTGATAATGTTGTTGGTGAAAAAGGTTATCGGGCGGCCGCCCGAAGCGGCCCGTCGTTTGCAGCCCGCAGTTTGCAGCCCGCAGTTTGCAGCCCATCGTTTGCGGCCGATCATTTGCCGAGGCAAGATCAATCGATTCTCATAGCTATTTCATCTTCAATTGTCAACATAATTTTTCAGCCACCAGTCGTCCCATCCCCGGCTCAGGATCGCCTCGCACAGGGCCTTTCCGGTGCGGGTCTTCAGCCGGCCGGGCACCACGGCCAGCCATTTTTCCGGAGGACGATAGCCGATGTCCTGAAGCGATTTGAGGTCCAGCACCAGGGAGAGCTGGTCCGCGTCGCGGGCCAGGCGGGCCTCAAGGGTCTCGCCCCGGTTGAACTCGGCCACCAGCTCCCGGATGGGCAGGTCCAGGGGCAGGGCTTCTGTCATGTGGTCGATGGCCTTTTCCTCGTCCTTTGCAACGTATCGCTTTTGAACGTAATTCATGTCGCCGGTGCGGGCCTCGGGCAGGTCGTGGACAAGGCACATGGCGGCAAGGCGGGCCGCGTCGGCCTCCGGCCGCATCCGGGCCATCACGTAGGCGATGAAGGTGATCATGAAGGAGTGCTCGGCCACCGATTCACGTCCCGCCCCCAGGAACTGGTATCCGGAGCGGGGGGTGCGCTTGAGCATGGCGGCCTCGTACAGAAGGTCGGCGATTTTTTCCATGGTGTCGGTATCTTTCCTTTCGCGTCGGGTTGGCGTCAAGCCCCACATCATAGGGGCGGCCGGGGGGCAAAGCAACCAATTTTCTTGACACTTCGGGCGGCTTTCGTTAACATGACTAAGATAATCCGGCGCGAAAACCGCCGGCATTATTGTCTTATGAGGATTTGAAAGCAACGGCGCGCCCCTGGCGGAGCGCCCGACGGGACATATATAAAAACCTGAAATGGACCAACGCGCGTGAACAGGCTGTCGAAACGGACGGTTTTCAAGCGGATTTGGAGCGACTGACGATGCCGGGTAATATCGATATCATCCGGATGGTGATCAACGCGGGGCCGGTGGTGAAGCTGGTGCTGTTTCTGCTGCTCTTCTTCTCCATCACCTCCTGGGCCATCATCTTTATAAAGTGGCGCTACCTGAGAAAGGCTTTCCGGGAGTCGGACGAGTTCATGGAGATCTTCTGGGAGAGCCGGGATTTCTCCGTGGCCTTCAAGGAGGCCGAGGACTACCAGGGCAGCCCCATCGCCCGGATATTCTGCGCCGGCTATATCGAGCTTCGCAAGCTGGCCCAGTCCAACCTCCAGCCCAAGGCGGCCGCCGCCCCGGCCGAGGAGGGCGAGGAAGATTCCCTGGGCGGCCGGATGACCGCCGGGGCCAGCGTGCAGCGCTCCCTTAGGCGGGCCATCAGCACCGAGATCACCCGCATGACCCAGATGGTGCCGTTTCTGGCCACCACCGGCAACACCACGCCCTTTATCGGGCTATTCGGCACCGTATGGGGGATCATGAACTCCTTTCACGGCATCGGTTTAACCGGTTCGGCCAGCCTGGCGGCGGTGGCCCCCGGCATATCCGAGGCGCTCATCGCCACGGCGGCCGGCCTTGCCGTGGCCATCCCCGCGGTGATCGCCTTTAATTACTTCATGCAGAAGATCCGGGTGATCGAGAGCGAATTGCAGAATTTCACCGCCGATTTTCTCAACATCGTGGAGCGGGACATCATTCCGGCCAGGGGAGGGCGCGTCTGATGGCCCTGGGCACCAACACCGACAACCTGATGTCGGACATCAACGTGACGCCCTTTGTGGACGTGATGCTGGTGCTGCTGATCATCTTCATGGTCACGGCCCCCATGATGACCCAGGGGGTTGACGTGACCCTGCCCGAGGCCACCTCCGAGCCGCTGCCCTCCCAGGAGGAGCAGATGATGGTGACCATCGACGCCGCCGGCCTGATCTTCATCAATAAAGACGCGGTGACCCTGGCCTCCCTTCGGGAGCGGCTGGCCCAGCGGATGACCGGCCGGCCGGATCGGCCGGTTTACCTGCGGGCGGACAAGACCATCCCCTACGGCCAGGTGGTGCGCGTGATGTCGGAGATCAACGCCGCGGGCGTCCGGCGCCTGGGCATGGTAACCGTGCCCCTTTCCGGCGCCGACGCGCTCGCCGGCGACGCGGAGGCGGGCCCGGCCGGCGCCGGGGCCGCCAATGCCGCCAATACGGAGGCGACAGCCGGAAAATGACCGGCCAAGCCCCACGCTCATCGCTTTTTCGCAGCAGCGAGGGCGACACGCGCCTCTTCCTGCTTACCCTGGCGGCCTCCATCCTGTGCCATCTGGGCCTGGTGGTGGCGCTGATTTTCGCCTCCGAGCACACCCCCCAGCCCGCTTTCAGCCATTCGGTGATCGATGTTACCATGGTGACGGCCCCGGCCGAGGGGCCGCCGGGGGCCGCGCCCGAACCGGCCGAGCCGCCGCCGCCAAAGCCGCTGACGCCGGCCGAGCGCGAAGCCCTGCTAATGGATCAGGCCCCCCCCGCGCCGGAGCCCGAGCCGCCCCAACCGAAACCCGAGCCTGATGTGGCCCCGGCCCCCGAGCCGCCGCCGGAAACCCCGGCGCCGGAACCGCGTGCCGAGCCCCCTTCCGATTCGGAAAAGGTGGTGATAGACCCTGTGGAGCCGGAGGAGCCGCCGCCGCCGAAGCCCGAGCCCCGGCCCGAAAAACGGCCGACACCCAAGCCCGCGCCGGAAAAGCCGGCGCCAAAGCCTGCGGCCCGTCCGGAATCGGGGGAGGCGCCGCCCATCAAGAAACCGGCCTATCGCAAGCCGGACAAGCCGGCCCCGGCCGTCGAGGCCCCGGCGTCCTCCCGCTCGCCCGTGGAAGAGGCCATCCGCCGCATCGAGCGCAGCGTGGCCATGCGCAACCGGCAGGCCCCAGCCGGGGGCGGGGGCGCCGCCGGCGGGGCGGCCGGCGAATCGGGGGGCGGGGCCGCCATGGGCATTCAGGCCAGGGCGGCCATCACCTCCTATGCCGGCAGCGTGCTGCCGGACCGGATCAATCGCAACTGGGCCTTTTCCGAGCACCTGGCCAGCCGCCGGTTCAACCTGGAGGCGGTGCTGGTGATCAAGATCCGGGCCGACGGCGAGATTGTGGACATCTTTTTCGAGCGGAAATCGGGGGACGCCTATTTCGACGACTCAGCCTACAAGGCGGTGGTCAAGTCCAACCCGTTGCCGCCCCTGCCCGGGGTCTACGCGGCCTACCGGGACACCTACACGGTCGGGCTCCGCTTCACGCCGTCCGGCCTGAACTGAAAACAGCCCCAAGCGACGTGTGGGAATGCTTATGCCATCTAAAAAATTAAAGACGCTTACGGCCATCGCCATCGCCGCGGTCCTCGCCATTGCCGGCGAGGCCCGGGCCGCCTACGACTATGTGGACATCAGCAACCCCTCCCTGCGCAAGATCCCCATGGCCGTGTCCGATTTTAAAACCCAGCCGCCGGACCGGGCGGCCCTGGGCCGTGAAGGGGGGGAGCTTCTGGAAAAAAACCTCGATTTCACCGGCTATTTCAGCATGATCCCGGAGGGCCGTTTTCCGGCGGACCCGTCCGCCATGGGGCTCACCGAGGCGGAGATCGACTTTAAAATCTGGACCCGTGCGGGCGCCGAGCTGCTGGTGACGGGTCTGGCGCGGGTGGACAGCGAGATTGTGGAGCTGGAGCTGCGCCTCTTTGACACGGTCAAGGGCTCGCTGCTGGTGGGAAAGCGCTACCGGGGCTGGCACAAGGATATGGAGCGGATGATCCGGCGGTTTTGCGGCGAGATCATCCACGCGCTCACGGGCGAGTGGGGCTTTTTCAACTCCCGCATCGCCTTTGTCTCCAACGGCGCGGGCAATAAAGAGATCTATACCTGCGATTTCGACGGCGCCAATGTTCGCCAGGTGACCCATCAAAAGAGCATCGCCCTGTTTCCGGCCTGGTCGCCGGACGGCAGGCGCCTGGCCTACACCGCCTATGGCCGGGGGCGGCCGGAAATCTACATCCAGCCCCTGGACGGCCGGCAGGGGGCCATCGTCTCCAAAAAGGGGATAAACTCCACCCCCGTCTGGGTGCCGGGGCAAAGCCAGATGGCCGCCACCTTCTCCTTTGACGGGGATCAGGACATCTATATGTTCACCGAGGGCGGCCAGATCACCCGCAGGCTCACCGAGCAGTGGGGCATCGACACCTCCCCGGCCTGGTCGCCGGACGGAAGCCGGATGGCCTTCGTGTCGGACCGGTCCGGCAGCCCCCAGATCTATATTCGCGAGATGGCCGGAGGCATCCGGCGGCTCACCTTCAGCGGCGGATACAACACCCAGCCGGCATGGTCGCCCCGGGGCGACCAGATCGCCTATTCTTCCATGGAGGGCGGCCAGATCAACATCTATGTCACGGACCTCGACGGCAGACGGCCGCGGCGGCTGACAGCGGGGGGGCGAAGCAACGAGTCCCCCTCATGGTCGCCCGACGGCAGCATGATCGTCTTTAGCTCCAACCGGGAAGGACCGTTTCGAATCTACGTGATGACCGCGCACGGCACGGACCAGCGCCGCCTGCTCTCCCTGCCCGGAGAGCAGACCGGCCCGGCCTGGTCGCCGCGGATGTCGGAAACCCAGCAATAACCAGTAGTCGGAATGAGAAAAGGAGGCACCATGTCAAGAGCGTTACGTGTCACGGCGGTCCTGATGCTGTTTTTCGCCCCGATGTTCCTTGTGTCCTGTGCAAAGAAGGCGGTCACCCCCGGTCCGGAAAACATTTATGAGCAGTCTCCCGTGGCGGGCCAGCCGGACCGGATGGCTCCCGGCGGCGGACTGCCCGGCGAGCAGAGCTACCAGGCCGGCGGAACCGACAGCTATGATCTTCAAGAGCGCCAGCGCTCCGATGCCATGCGCCAGGAGATCCTGGCCACCAAGAGCGCCTTTGAAGACGAGGACATCTATTTCGAGTTCGACAGCTCCGCCCTCACCAGCCGGGCCCAGGCCAAGCTGCGGGACAAGGCCATGTGGCTCCAGCGCTATCCTTCGGTGTCGGTTATCATCGAGGGGCACTGCGACGAGCGGGGCACCAGCGAGTACAACCTGGCCCTGGGAGATCGCCGGGCCGAGGGCGTCAAGAACTACCTGGTGAACCTGGGCGTCTCCCCGGCCCGGATGGTCAACATCAGCTACGGCGAAGAGCGGCCCAAGGATCCGGGCCAGAACGAGGCCGCCTGGGCGCGGAACCGGCGGGCCCACCTGGTGGTTGAGTAAGGATGAGCAAGATGCTTTATCTGTTGTACAAGGCTCTGTCGAGGATGGCGGCGGCGATCCTGTTCGCCGCCGCCCTGGCCGGATGCGCCACCCAGTCGGACATGCTGACCCTGAACGAGCGGCTCATCGACGTGGAGCGGCGAAGCATGGAGCTGCAGCAGCGCAATCAGGCCCTGATGCGCGAAAACGATCAGATCCGGGCCCGAGTGGAGACCTACACCCATAGCAGCCGGGAAAAGGAGATGGACCTGCGGGACCAGAGCGCCGGCGTCTATGCCTCCGTGGAGCGGTTCAAGGAGGACATAAGCCGTCTCAACGGCCGCATCGAGGAGTCCCAGCACGAGTATCAGGCGGGGCTGCGGCGGCTGGAGGATCGGCTGGGTCGCATCGAGGGCTATCTGAACACCGGCGGCCCGTCCGGGGGAAGCCCCGGCCTGCCCCCCGGCGTTTCCGGCGGCCCGTCTCCGGCTGATCCGTACCCGGCCGGCCCGTCTTCGGCGGGCCCGGCAGCGGGCGGGCAGACCTTCCAGCCGGACGCGGGGGCGGACGTCCCGCTCCGCTACGCCCCCGACGACGACGAGCCGTCTCTGCGGGTGCGCACCGGCGCGGGCGGCCCCGTCACCGAGGATGACCTGTACGCCATGGCCAAAACCGCCTTTGATACCAGCGATTACGACCAGGCCCGCCAGGGGTTCGAGGAGCTGATAAGGAAATATCCCCGGTCCCCCCACGCGGACAACGCCCAGTTCTGGATCGGCGAGATCCATTACCGGCACCGCCGGTACGAGGAGGCGATCCTGGCCTATCAGACGGTGATCGAGCGGTATCCCCAGGGAAACAAGGTTCGGGCCTCGCTGCTCAAGCAGGGCCTGGCCTTTGCCAACCTGGGCGACCGTGACAGCGCCCGGCGCATCCTCCAGGACCTGACCCGCCGCTATCCCGGCACCAACGAGGCCCAACTGGCCAATGGCGCCCTTGGCAAGCTATAGGCGGGGGCGTTCCGGCGCTTCATGATCAGGGTTCTGGGCATTGATCCGGGTCTGGCCGCAACCGGCGTGGGGGTGGTGAGCGGGGCGGGCCGGCGGGTGGCGGGCGCCGCCTACGGCGCGGTGCGCACCCCCGCCGGCGATCCCCTGCCGGCGCGGCTGGACCAGATCTACGAGGCCGTCGCCAGCCTGCTGAGGGAACAGGCGCCGAGCCTGATGGTGGTGGAGGATGTCTTCTCCCTGGGCCGCTACCCCAAGTCCGGCATCACCCTGGGCCGGGTTTCCGGCGTGATCCTGCTGGCCGGCCAGCGCCACGGCGTGCCGGTGATGGAGGTGCCGGTTCGGGAGGCAAAGAAGGTGCTCACCGGAAACGGCGGCGCCGACAAGGCCCAGTTGGAGCGCGCCGTGCGCCATGTTTTGAAACTGACAGACCCCATCCGCCCGGATCATGCCTCGGACGCGCTGGCCCTGGCCCTGATCGGCCTGTTCCGCCACGGGGATGCGCCCCGGCGGGTGATCTTTCCCGCCGCGGCCGCCTGCTGACCGTTTTGCGCGTGGCAATCCCCGCCAAAAATCAAAGAACGCGAGTCATCGGACGCGCCATCGGACGCGCCATCGGGCGTGGTATCGGGCGTGGTATCGGGAGCGGCATTGGAAGTGACATCGGAAGTCGCATCGGAAGTGGTATCGGGGGTGGTATCGGGGGTGGTATCGGAAGTCGCATCGGACGTGGTTTCGGGGGCGCGGCATGATCGGCTATCTGGAAGGGCGGGTGCTGAAAAAGACGGCGGACCGGCTCCTGCTCGTCACGGCCGGGGTGGGATACGAGGTGTTGCTGCCAGGGTTCGTTGCGGCTGCCATCGCCGGCGCCGGCGAGGGGGACCCCCTTTCCCTGTACCTCTATTATCAGCAGAGCGAGCGCCAGCCCCGGCCCTTTCTCATCGGCTTCACCACCGAGGCGGAAAAAGAGTTTTTTCAGCAATTCATAACAGTTGAAGACATCGGGCCCATGCGGGCGGTCAAGGCCCTGAG
>JAABTE010000084.1 GCA_011390035.1 Desulfobacteraceae bacterium
GCCCCCGCTTGCGCCCCGGCGGCGGACATCGCCACGGGCGCGGGACAGGCCGCCGCCGTCCAGGCGGATGCCGGCGAGGCAGGTGCCGGCGAGGCGGATACCGTTCAGACGGGTGCCGGCGAGGCCGAAGCCGCTCCGGCGGAACCCGAAAAGGAAGAAACGGCCGCGCCCGATGAGGATATCATCTCCGAAACCGTCATCTCCGATGACGGCCAGGAGATGCGCGTCACCCACAAGGCCAATGAAAAGCCGAGCCTCAGCTTCTCGCTGTTCAGCGGCAAGACCCTGAAGCAGATCCGCGAGGAGATGAACGTGAGCCTGGAAGACATCTCCTACGAGACCAAGATCCGCATCCACGCCCTCAAGAACCTGGAGGAGGAGAACTTTCCGGATCTGCCGCCGGAGGTCTATATAAAAGGATTCGTAAAGAGCTATGCCCTCTTTTTGTCCCTGGACCCGATGTCCACCATGCGAAATTACATGGACAAGTACGAGGCGTGGAAGGGCGAAAAGCGCCAGCGCCAGCGGGGGCGGGGGGGGAAAAGCTGGTTTTCCTTCGGCGGGGGCCGCAAGCGGGAAGAGCGGCTCTAAAGCCGCTACAGGTCCTCGGGGGCAAACGCCACCACGTCGTCAATGCGGTCTGCCCCGGCCAGCAGCATGGCCAGCCGATCCAGGCCCAGGGCGTTGCCCGCAGCCGGCGGCATGAGGGCCAGATCCCGCAGAAACCGTTCCGGGCTGGGGTAGGGGGGTTTTCCGGCGGCCCGGCGGAGGGCCTCCTCCTTTTCGAACCGGTCCCTCTGCTCGGCCGGGTCGATCAGCTCCGTGAAGGCGTTGCACAGCTCCATGCCGGCGATGTACAGCTCGAAGCGCTGGGCCAGCGCCGGCCGATCCGGCCGGCGGGCCGCAAGGGCGGCGGCCTCGGCCGGATAGTCATACAGGAATGTGGGCCGATCCAGGCCCAGCCGCGGCTCGATGTCCAGGCCGACGCAGTGGTCGAAGCGATCCTCGGCCAGGGCTTTTGCCATGGGAAGGGGCGCGTGCCGGTCAAATGCCTCGGCCACGGAAAGCCGCTCCCACGGGCCGTCCAGCCGGACGGTCCGCCCCCCCCAAGTCACCGCTGCGCCATGGCCCAGGGCCGCGGCCACGGACCGGATCATCTCCTCGCACCGGGCCATCATGTCCCGGTAATCGGTGTTGGCCTCATACCACTCCAGCAGGGTAAACTCCGGCAGGTGCCGGGCCCCGCGCTCGCCCCCCCGAAAGCAGCGACAGATCTGGTAGATCCTGGAATACCCCGCGGCCAGCATCCGCTTCATGCACAGCTCGGGAGACGCGCGCATGAACCATTCTCCCGATGGCACGGCGTCGATATGGGCCTCCGGCGCCGGGGCGGGAATGCGTGCGGGGGTTTCCACCTCCAGGAATCCGGCGTTGTCGAAATAGCCGCGGACGGCGGCCATCAGCCGGGCCCGGAGGGTCAGAAGGGGCGCGATGCGGGCCAGGCGATTGGTGTCCATGGGGGCGGCGTCATCCCAGCTTCCGGGAATGGTATTTGTCCGCGGGCCGGTCCTGCAGGAAGGCGTAATCGAAATTTTTCCCGTCGGCCCCGGCGTACCAGTCCGCCCCCTGCCGACGGCAGGCGTCGCAGGCCCTTCGGGGAACATGAACGGCCAGCGCCCGTGCGCCCTGGTCCGAAGACGAGGCGATGCGCCAGGCGCCGCCGCAGTCGTGGCACACCCGCAGGGTCTCCCTCTGTTTTTCCGTGATCAAGTCGGTATCGTAGAAGATGCCCCGATCCCGCTCCGCAAAGGCGTTGCAGCCCCGCATTTTTGCGCCCACGTCTTCCCGCCGGCGCCAGGCGCCCATCACCTTCTCGCAGGCGTTCTTTATGTAGCGGGTCACATCGGGCCCCTGGCGGATGCGCTCGGGCCGGTAGTCGGGCTCCAGCACGCGGCTGTAATCCACGCCGGCCATGGCCAGGATGATGCCCACGTTCACGTAGGGCAGGGCGCCCTCGATGGCGTAGCCGCCCTCCAGCACCGCGATGTCGGGCCTTAGCATCTCTGTGAGGCGCGCGTAGCCCTGGGCGGAAAAGTTCATGTTGGTGATGGGGTCGGAAAAGTGGTTGTCCTGGCCCGCGGAGTTGATGATCAGGTCCGGCTTGAACTCCTCTATCACGGGCATCACCACCTTTTCCATCACATGCAAAAAGCCCTCCTCGGAGGTGCCGGGAGGCAGGGGGATGTTGAGGGTGGCGCCGGCCGCGTTGGGGCCGCCGAACTCGTTGATGAAGCCGGTGCCGGGAAACAGGGTCCGGCCGTCCTGGTGCATGGAGATGAACAGGGTGTCCGGGTCGTGCCAGTAGATGTCCTGGGTGCCGTCGCCGTGGTGGCAGTCGGTGTCCACAATGGCCACGCGATGAACATTGTAGGCGGCCCGCAGGTATTCCACCATGATGGCCTCGATGTTGATGTTGCAGAACCCCCGGGCCCCGTGGACCACCCGCATGGCGTGATGGCCCGGCGGCCGCACCAGGGCAAAGCCCCGCTCCACCTTCCCGTCCATCACGGCCATGCCGATGGTCTTGGCCCCGCCGGCGCTGATGAAATGGCTCTCGGTGGTCACCTTCCACACATCTGGCACGCAGAAGTGGACCCGCTGAATGTCCTTGACCGTGGCCAGGTCCGGCTTGAGTTCGCTGATGCCCTCGATATCGAACAGCCCCTCCTCCAAAACCTGGTCCTGGGTGTATAAAAGGCGTTCCTCCCGCTCCGGGTGGTTCGGGCTGATGGCCCAGTCAAAGGCGGGGAAAAATACGAGGCCGGTTTTATGGGATGCTTGAATCATGGGGGGCGCTCCGCTAAGATGGTCGTTTTAAAAATCGCCTTGCCGGAAAGCATTCGGCGATTTACTTTAATCAAGCAGCGTCATGAAGTCAACAAAGGAGAAGAAAAATGGTCAAGGTTATTATGTACGGCGCGGTGGTTCTGGCCATCCTCTTCGGCCTCAACTACTTTGAGGTGGTTCATATTCCCTGGATGGACACCACCGGCCGGCACACCATGGAGGTGGATGTCAAGCCCGGCGAATCGGTGGACCGGATGGTGGGAGACAAGGACAAAAAGCACCAGGCGGCGGAAGAGGCCCTTGGCAACGCGCCCAAAAAGGACAATCAATGGTAGGGTAGGCGGCCCTTGATGGCCGGTCCGTGGCGGCGGGATGCCCCGCCGCCGCGGGACGCAATCCAAGCCTGGGAGCCTCAGTCCACCCCGTAGATCAGGATGGGAAAAAAGCGGTCCGGGTTGTCCGAAAAGGCGACGCTGACTTTCAGCTCTCCCGGCCCGGGCCGGATCTCTCCGGAATATCGATCCTGCCCGATCCGCATCAGGTCCACCCACTGCCCCTCATTCAAAAAGGCCACGGCGGCGGCGCCGGCGGCCTCCAGCGTAAAGCGGTAAGGCGCCCCCGTGCGCAGACGGCTTTCCAGGGGGGCGGCCTCCACGCGAACACGCTCCGCCCGGTCCGGATACTCGTGGGCCCTGGCCAGCCCCGGGCTCCCCGGCATCCGGATGCTCTCCAGAAGATCCAGCCCCGAAAACCCCAGGTATTGAAAACACCGCAGCTCCATGCGGCCGGGATAGCGCTGGGCCTCGTACTCGGCCAGGGTCAGGGGCGGGTCCAGAAACTGCCACCGGCTGTCTTCCGGCAGATGGTCAAAGATGAAGTACTCGGGGGGCGTGAGAAAAAAGGTGTCGTCGAAATGGCCCTTGAATCGGCCGTTTTCGATCACCCCCGCCCCCCAGGTCGGGTCCGCCAGGTGCCATTTGCCGTCGATCCGGATGGCAATCCACTCGTGATCCGCGCCGGTGTACCGCTTTCCCTGAACATAGGTGTGCCCCTTGGCGTAGCCGCGCACCGGCCGCGCCTCGATCCCCACGCTTTGGCCCAGTTGCCGCATCAGTGAGCTGTACCCGTCGCACCGGGCCATGCCCCGTTCCAGCGTCCGCTCCGCCCTGGCCTCGGCGCTGGATTCGGAAAAAGGATCGCCGCCGATGTCATAGGCGATGTTGGCGCCGATCCATCGGTAAATGGCCCATGCCTTTTCAAAATCGTTTTCCGCCACCTCAACAAGGTATTGGGCCAGCGTGTCCGGGTCGCGCCGCAGATCGGCGGGGGCGGCCAGGACATGGCGGTCGATGATCGCCTTGCGCGCCTCGGAGATGACCGGCCGCGTGCCGGCCTCCGAAACGACCCGGGTCCGAATCCGCTGGGCCGAGGGCTTTGCGGCAAGGCGGGCGGCGACCGGAGACGCGCCGGCCAAGGCGCCCTCGCCCGGCTTTTTCTCAGCGCCGCCGCAACCGGCCGCCGCGGCCAGCCCAACGGCCAGGCCAACACTCAGTGCCAGCGCCCGCTTCATCGCATCAATCCTTGAAGACCAGCTTGCCGCCCATCAGGCCCGCGATGATGGCAAAGCCCAGGGTGAGCAGGTTAAGCAGCAGAAAGATCCAGCCGGGGGCCCCGCCGTTCCGGGCCACGGCGGGATCGATGACCCACCAGCACAGCAGCAGAAGCGCCAGGACCGTCACCAGGGCCCCGCAGACGATCTTGGTGAGAAATACGTCGGTGCGGGCGCCATTGTACTTGTGTTGCCAGCTAACATAGCCGGTGTACAGCACGGCGGGCATGGCCAGGAGGATGAAGGCCATGTTGCAGATGGCGGCCACCTCGAGGGCGGGGCTGCCGAAGAGCAGGGCCAGCAGCGCGAAGACGAAAGTCATCGGAAGCGCGCCGTTGGGGATGTGAACGGCGATGGGGTGCGCATGATAGCGAACAATGGTCGCGCCAAAGTCCCGGGCCTTGCCCTCGGGCGGCGGCTCGCCGTCATCGGCTCCGGCACCCGGGCCGGCCTCATCTTCGCCCGCAGCCTGGCCGGATTCCGCCGGATCGGCCGACGATGCCTTCTCCTCCGGCTTTTGCTCCTCGGTCTCCTCCACGAACTTGCTTTTGTCCGCGCCGCATACCGGGCATTTCTCCGGCGGCTCTTCCCCCGTGTAAATATAGCCGCACACCGTGCATTTCCACTTCTTCATGGCGATCTCCTTTAATAAGCAGATAAGTGTCTGAAACAATGGCCTTTGCCCACGCGATGGGGCAAGGGCCGCCGCCTGTCATTTTTATTTGGCATAAATATCAAAAAACCACGGGAAAGACAACTGCTTCATGGGGGCTACAGGCGGCATTTTTTTTGGATTGCGGTTTTGAACCGATGGATGTATAAAAGGGGGGTGGGAAATCAAAAAGGGCCTCTGCCGTTGCGGAACCGTGAATGGCTCGCCCGGCAAGGCCCTTTCGCATATCGAGTGGCGTCCCCAACCGGATTTGAACCGGTGTTGCCGGCGTGAAAGGCCGGTGTCCTGGACCTGACTAGACGATGGGGACGTTGGCTTGCCCTGATGGGCCGTGCTGGGCTCGAACCAGCGACTCTCTGCTTAAAAGGCAGATACTCTACCGTCTGAGTTAACGGCCCAAACACAAAACAGCTTAATCTATTTTCAGACATCTTGTCAACAGAAAAAAAGACTTGCCCCACATGATTCGATTATCCCTTGATTTTAAAGCGGTTCCCGCCGGAACCGCCCGGAAGACCGGCACCGGAATCAAAAAATCTCCGGATATCGGTTGACATAATCGCGCACATGTGGTTATTTTCGATGGTTAAACAATAGGGAAGGGATCGTGTTCATCATTATCGGAAACGACAACAAGGGTGTGTGAAGCATGAAAAGAACGTATCAGCCAAGCCGCATCAAGCGGGCCAGAAACCACGGCTTTCTCAAGCGCATGTCCACCAAGGGCGGCCGCCGGGTCATCAATCGGCGGCGGGCGCGGGGGCGAAAGCGCCTGTCGGCATAGGGCGTGTTCGTCCCGACAAATTTGGGAGAATTCTCTTTCAGAAAGACGGACAGGCTGCGGAAGCGGCCCGCATTCGTCAGCCTGTCCAAAACCGGGAAAAGGGTTTCCAGCCAGCATTTTATCGCCAATTTCGATGGGAACGCGGCTTCGCGGCCCAGGCTGGGCGTCACCGTGAGCCGCAAGGTGGGCAAGGCCGTCGTGCGCAACCGCGTCCGGCGGCTGGTGCGGGAGTATTTTCGAACCCACCGGCGGGCGCTGCCCGATCTGGACATCAACGTCATCGCGAAGAAATCGGCTGCGGACGCAGCGTCCGACGCCGTTTTTTCCTCGCTGGAAACGCTTTTCAAAAAGCTATCGAGGTGACACGCCATCAAACAGAGCTGGGCGGTTCGCTCCGCGATTGGGCTGATCCGGGTTTATCAGTGGGGCCTATCGCCGCTGCTGGGGCCCACCTGCCGTTTCACGCCGACCTGTTCCGAGTATGCCCGCGAGGCGCTTGCCCGGCGCGGCCTGCTCCGGGGGAGCTATATGGCCGCTCGGCGAGTCCTGCGGTGTCATCCCTTCCATCCAGGCGGATATGATCCGGTTCCCTGAGCCGATCCGAGGCCGTTTTTAGCCCCTCTTTCATTCAATCCGCCATGTATCGATTCCTTTTCGCGATCAAAATTCGCCGCCAAATCAGGAGAGTTTAGCAGAATGGAACAAGCGCGCCTGTTCATTGCCATTGTACTGTCATTTATTGTCTTTTTCCTGTGGGAGCTGTTCTTCGTGGATCGGGAGGCGGTCAACCCGCCGCCGCCGGCCACAGAGACGGCCCGGCCCGCCGACACGGCCCCGGGCGAAACGTCCCCGGGCGTCCCGGCTGGAACGCCGGCCACCGTCCCGGGCTACGGCCCCGGAGATGGAACCGGAGATGGAACTGGGGTTGGAACCGGAGCGGAAACGGCATCGAGCGCCGGGGCCGAAACGTCGGGCGGCATCGCGCCGGCCGTCCCCATCGCCCCGCCCCGGACCCTCCGGGTGGACACGCCGCTTTACACCGTCACCCTGTCGGAGGACGGAGCCGTGTTCACCCATTTCGTGCTGAAGAAATACCGGGAAACGGCCACGGCCAATTCGCCTTTAAAGGAGCTGATTCCCGAGGGCGTTCCGGCCTCCATTAGAACCGGTTTCGCCGACGGCGCCGTTCCCGGCATCGAGAGCGCCCGGTTTCAGGTGGTGGGCGCCGTTCCAGACACCCTGCGCCTGGAAAACAGCCCCCAATCGCTCGCCTTCGCCTGGACCTCCCAGACTGGGGTGACCGTGGAAAAGCGCTTCGTCTTTTCGCCGGACACCTACCTGATCGGCTTCACCGCGCGGGTGATCAACAAGTCCCAGGCGGGCCTCGGGGCGCCCCTGTCGGTGACGCTGGCAGGTCATGTGAGCCCCGATTCGGCCGCCTACGCCTTCCAGGGGCCCGCCGCGCTGATAGACGGCGCCCTTGAGCAGGTGGACTTAAAGGACATCAAGGGCGCCAAGGCCCTCGCCGGCCCTGTTCAGTGGATGGCCGTTGAAAGGCAGTACTTCATCTCGGCCCTCATCCCACGGGCGCCGGCGGACGCCCGCGTCCAATTGACCAACCCGGCCCCCTCGCTGGTCACGGCCAGCTATGTGGCCCCGGCTCAGGCCATCGCGCCGGGCGGAGACCGGGAGCTGGCCTTCGATATATATTTCGGCCCCAAGAGCCTCGATGTGCTCTCCGGGCTCAACAACCGCCTGGACCGGGTGATCGACTTCGGCTGGTTCGAGTTCATCGCCAAGCCCTGCCTGTGGATGATGAACGTGCTGTACGATTTCATCCCCAACTATGGCGTGGCCATCATCATTTTAACCATCATGATCAAGCTGCTGCTCTGGCCCCTGGGCAACAAGGGCTACAAGTCGATGAACGAGATGAAAAAGCTCCAGCCCGAGATGGCGCGACTCCGGGAGAAGCACAAGGATGACAAGAAGAAGATGAACGAGGAGCTGATGGCCCTGTACCGGACCTACAAGATCAATCCCATGGGCGGCTGCCTGCCCATGATCCTGCAGATCCCGGTCTTCATCGCCCTTTACCGGATGCTGTACGGCGCCATCGAGCTGCGCCACGCCCACTTCTTCGGCTGGATCAACGATCTGTCCGCGCCGGACCGGCTGTTTAACTTCGACATCGGCTACATCCCGCTGATGCAGCCGCCCTACGGCATCCCCGTGCTGACCATCGTCATGGGCGCCACCATGTTTTTCCAGCAGAAGATGTCCCCTCCCCCGGGCGATCCGGCCCAGGCGAAAATGATGACGTTTCTGCCCATCGTGTTCACCTTCATCTTCATCAACTTTCCCAGCGGACTCGTGCTGTACTGGCTGGTGAACAACGTCCTTTCCATCGCGCAGCAGCACTACGTCTCAAAGAAAAACGCTTAAACGGAGGTTGTCCTATGGCGTCCTTTCTGGATTTCGAAGACAAGCAGGTCGAAAACGCCGTGGAAAAAGCGAGCAGCGCCCTGAACATTCCAAGGGATAAGCTCAAATACGACGTCATTTCCCATGGTTCCACCGGCATTTTCGGGCTGGTTGGAAAAAAGAAAGCCCGCATCCGGGTCAAGCTACCCCCCAACATGACGCCGCCCCAGAATAACCGGCGGGGAAATTCCCGGAGCGCCGCGTCGGCTCCGGACGCCGCCGAGGAGGCCCTGTCCGAAAGAGAACAGCTCAAGGCCACCATCTCCTCGCTGATGGAGGAGACCTTCGACGCGCCGGCCCGGGACCGGGAGCCGGAAACCGATGCGCCGGACGCGACCGGGAAGAAAGAGAAAACCCGCGGGAAGCGGCCAAAACGCAAGGCGCCATCGGAGACAGCGGCACCGGAAACAGCGGGGCCGGAGACAGCCGCGCCGGAAAAGGCGTCGCCCCCGACGGAAGCGCCCGACCCGGAGGAAGCCGACCCCGAAAAAGCGGCCCGGCCGAAACGCGCCAGACGCCCCCGGAAACGGTCCCGTGGCCCTAAAAAACGGGCCGGCGCCGAAAACGGGGACACGGCGGAACCCGCCGCGGCCGGTGCCGAGTCCGCCACGGCCGCCGCCGGAAACGAAACCGGAAACGCCGACACCGAAAGCGGCGACGCCCCCGGAACCTGGCCGCCGCAGGATGCGTCCGGGCCGGATGCGTCTGGACCGGACGCGCCTGGACCAGCGGCGCTCGGACCGGATGCATCCAAGCCAGATGTGTCCGGACC
>JAABTE010000085.1 GCA_011390035.1 Desulfobacteraceae bacterium
ATTCCATGGCTGTAATGCCTTCCATTCAATTATAACATCATTGGCGGATCGTGGCGAAAAAAGGAATGGGGAGACCCGCCCAGGTGCCTCGGTGGGCACGGGGCGAGGTGGATCAAGGGCTCGGCTGCGAAAGGGGCCGAAAGGCGGCGGGCGAAGGCGATAGATTCAGAATCAGGCCCGCCGTCAGAATCAGGCCCGGCGTCGGAATCAGGTTCGTCGTGGGAATCCGGTTCGTCGTGGGAATCAGGTCCGGCGTCAGAATCCGGTTCGGCGTTGGAATCCGGTCTGACGTCAGGCGGTGGAATCCTGGCCGGCATCGGAATCCGAGCCCTTCCGATATCGGCGTTGGCGGGGCGGCTAGGAGAGCCGGAAATGCTCGTAATCGCCGGGCCAGTACAACTGGTCCGACGGCGTGTCCATCAGGCCCCGGAGCTTGATGCGGTCCAGGTGGTTGAGGATCATCAGCATCAGCTCCTTGCCCCGCAGATGGCCGAGGGCGCCGGCGCCGGCCTCGATTTCGTTGAAGTGCGCCACCCGGTCCCGGCGGATGCCGTCGCCGTGGAAGGCCAGGGGCACCGGCTCTCCGGAGTGCATCAGGGGGCCGGAGCTGGGGGTGGAGTGGTCGGCAGTGACAACGATCAGCACCTCGGGGTCGGCCATCAGGGGCGCGATGGCCGTTTCAAGTCCCCGGTCCAGAGACTCGATCACCGCTTTTTTGGCCACCGGGTCCTTGGCGTGGCCGGCCTTGTCCGGCGTCTGGGTGTGGACGTGGATGAACTCGTACTGGCCCAGCAGGTCCCGCGCCGCATCGATTCGGGCGGCCAGGTCCGCGCCCGGATCATGGGTGTCCGCCATGGGGTGAAAGTCGAGGCCGATATACGCGCTCAGGCCCCGATAGATAATGCCCGAGGCCACGCAGATGCCGCTCAGGCCGTACCGCTCCCGAAAAAAGGGCACCGTTTTGAGGCGGCCGGCCCGCTGGGTCATCATGCCGGTGACGGGGGGCTTGTCTGCTTTTTGCCGGGCGCGGTTGATGGGGTGGTTCTTGAGTTTTTGAAAAACGTGGGTCAGGTAGGTTCGTATAACGGCGGCCGTTCGGATGGCGGACGGGTGTCGGGCAAAGGCGGCCCATGGCTTTACGGCCGACAGATGCCGGCCGCCCAGAATAGGGTCCGAGTCGGTGATGTAAGGCGAGACGACGCCCTTGAGCGTCAGGATGCCGGAGAGCCCCTGGACCCGGTGGAATCGGATGGCGATGCCGTCCTTCTCGAAACCGCCCGCCACGGACATCAGCTCCTTGGCCTCGGCCTCCGAGACGGACAGAGGAACGCTTTCCAGAAACAGGCCGTCCGATTTTTCCACGAGGTGACCGAAGCGGGCGATGACGGCGACATCATCGGCCCCCATGGAGATGCCGGCCCCGAGCGCCTCGATGGCCCCCCGCCCTGGAAACTCCGACGGCCGATAGCCGAACATGGCGAAATGCGCGTTTTCCCCCGGCAGGGGCAGCCCCGGCCGGCCGGCGTGGTACAGCCCGTTGGCGCCGGCCGCGGCCAGCGCGTCCAGGGTGGGGGTATGGGCCGCCTCCAGGGGGGTCTGGTGGTTGAGTTCGGCATAGGAGCGGTCTCCCAGGCCGTCCAGCAGGATCAGGACGCACTTTCGACATTTTTTGCTCAGAACCATTTATGGTACCTCTTATCGCGGCTTGGCGGTTTTTGGCTGTCGGGCAAGTCCGTTGATGGGGACGCGGCATTCATAGCACATTTCACAGTTGGGGTAAATAGCGGATTTCCCACTTCCAATCCGAGATATTCTGCTTTGTAGAATCGAAGCCGATGCCCGTCAGTTGAATTTATTCTATTTCCTGATTCGTATCCTATGAGCTTCTGCCAGGAAAAGCTTACCTTCGTAATGCTGCATATAAGGATGATTCAATATATACTTGATCAGCCTTTTCATAAGATTGGGTATAACTTCCGGGTGATTTCTTATTTGGAGGGATATTATACCCTTATATTCCGATGGAGGGTATCTGACGATATCTGAAAAGTCTCCATTCAATGAAATAAGTATAGATTCTAACTCCTGAGCTTTCTTGATCACAAGCATATCACTGGAATCCGTTGGAATGTACTCTTTTAAAATAAATGCTTCATACCCCTCGTTTCGAAGTGTCTGTATGATATAATTTGAGACACAGTGATCGGCGAAGAATCTTAATCTTTTCAAGCGGCGACCTCGAATTCGGCTAAGTCTCTTGCATAGTGTAAACACGCTGAAATCTGATTTTTATTGATGTCTGGAAATTCATCTATGATTCCTTCACGGGAGAATCCCGCGGCCAAGTATCCCAGAATAAGACTTACAGGGATTCTTGTTCCTTTCAAACGTGGCTTTCCGCACATTACGTCTGAGGTGCTTTCGATATAATCTCTCCATTCTATTTCCATGCTTTATTCCCTTTCCTGATTCAGAATGCCTCCCATTTCCAGTCGGACACATTCCGCAATGTACACATTCGTTCTTTCTCAATATAAATGCAAAACGCCTGGGAAGGCAAACGCTTTGGCTGGGCATTGATTTAAAAACGCAAGCTGATGACCCCTCTGGACGGGGCGATCCGACTTTGACGCACGCCTGGGACCCGATTGGGACACAGTTGGGACACAATTGGGACACAGTTGGGACCAGGCAAAGTGGGTGTTGACGTCGGTTACACTTATCCTCTAAGATGAGAAAAAAAACGCAACGGGGTAACGGGGGAGCGACATCATGACTATTCCGGAAGACCAGACATACGACCTGTGCATCATCGGATGCGGCCCCGGTGGCTTTGCCGCCGCCATGAGGGCGCTGGATCTTGGCAAGCATGTGTGCATCATCGAGGGGCGGGACGTGGGGGGCGCCGGGGTCAAGTGGGGGGCGCTGGCCTCCAAGACCATGTGGGAGCTGGCAAAGGATTACGCCGTGGCCGCCAAGGTGGACCGGGGGTATCGGGCCTCCGGGCTCACCGTCGATTACCCGGCCATGCGGGCCACTGTGATGCGGGCGGTGAAGGAAAAACAGTACCAGATGCTCTCCCAGATCGAGACCTTCGCGCCGGGTCGATACGAAGGGCCGGGATCGCTTACGTTCAAGCGGGGGTGGGCCGGGTTTGTTTCGGCCAAACAGGTTCGCCTCCGGCGGCCCGGCGGCGAGGAGATGATCGGGGCCCGCCATTTTATTATCGCCACCGGCTCCTCGCCCCGGCCGTTTCCCGGCATTCCCACGGATCAGAAGTGGATCATCGATTCCGACGGCATTCTGGGGCTGGACCGGTTTCCGGAGCGTCTCATGATTGTGGGCGCGGGGATCATCGGGTGCGAATACGCCACCATTTTCGCCAATTTCGGCCAGACCCAGGTGTTTCTGGTGGATCATCAAAAGACGGTGATTCCCTACGAGGACCCGGACGTTAGCGCCTTTGTGCGGGATCGGCTGGTGGAAAAGGGGGTGAAGATCCGCCACTCCGCCCGGCTGCGGGAGATCGCCCGCCGGGACGACCATGTGGAGGCGACCCTGGATTTCGCGGACGGTCATGTGGAGGTGGTGGAGGTGGACAGGGTACTCATCTCCATCGGGCGGACGCCCCGGACGGAGGGGCTGGATCTTGAAAACGCCGGCATCCGGCCCCACGCACGCGGTTACATCGATACCGACGCCGACTGCCGGGCGGCGGAGAACATCTTTGCCGTGGGGGATGTGGCCAATCACCCGGCCCTGGTCAACATCGCGGAAAAGGAGGCCCGGTACGCGGTGAAACGGATGTTCGGCTATCAGAGCTACCCGCTTGACTACAACAACATGTCCACCATCATGTTCTTCCAGCCGGCGGTGGCGGCGGTGGGACTCAACGAGCGGGACTGCCGGGAGAAGGGCATCCCCTTCAAGGTGGCCCATTACGCAAGCGATCTGCTCACCCGGGCCATCGCCATGCGGGCGCTCAACGGCTTCGTGAAGATCATCGTGGCCGATGACGACCGGCAGACCATCCTGGGCATGCGGGGGGCGGGGCCGCAGGTTTCCAGCACCGTGGTTTCCATCGCCCATTTCATGGCCCAGGGCAAGGGGGCCGAGGACGTACTCAAGCTGATCTATCCGCATCCGACCATCTCCGAAAGCATCCAGGAGTGCCTGCGCCTGATTTTGGGAAAGAGCCTTTATAAGCCGAGGGCGTTTCCGGATCGGCTGTGGATACGGCGGTGGCATCCGGATGCTGGGTATGACCAGCCAGAGCCATAAGAATTAAAACTACAGGGGATTTAATTTAATAAGGGATAGGGCCTTTTAGTTTTTCAAGGCCCCTCCCTCGCGCACCGCCCCACAGATCCGGCCGCGCACCGATCACCGGTGAACCAGATGGCCCCGTCCAGCCGCGCCCCCTCCAGCCCCGGCATCGGGATTTCCGGCGGCGAAACACGGTGGCGGGCCGCAGTGTCACTGCCCATGACCGGTGGAGACGCATCGGGTGGGGACGCATCGGGCGGAGACGCATCTGGTGGAGACGCATCGGTTGGGGACGCATCTGGCGGTATTTGGGCCGGTGAGAATATGGGCCGGAAGGTGGCCGACATCAGGTCGGCGTTGGTCAGGTTCGCGTTTTCCAGGCGGGCCCCCACCAGGTTGGCCGTGAAAAGCCGCGCCTCCGACAGGTTGGCGCCGGTCATGTCCGCGGCCATCAGGTCCGCGAAGCTCAGGTTGGCCCCTGAAAGATCCGCCCCCCGCAGATCCGCCCCCATGCCGAAGACCGTCTCCAGATTGGCCCCGGCCAGGGCGGCGCCGCCCAGCTTGGCGTCCAGCAGCGAGGCGCCCCGAAGGTCCGCGCCGGACAGGTCGGCACCCGAAAGGTTGGTCCCCATCAGGTGCGCCCCCATCAGGTATGCCTCCCGCAGGTCCGCCTCCCGCAGGTCCGCCTCCCGCAGGAACGCGCCCTCCAGATTGGCCTTTCGCAGGTCCGCCCCGCGCAGATGGCATTCCTCCAGTCGGGCCTTTTGAAGATCGGCGCCCCGCAGCCGCGCCCCCGAAAGGTTCGCCCCCCGAAGCCGGGCCTCCCGCAGGTCGCACCCCTCGCACGCGCCGGTTTCTTTTAATCGGGCCAGATCCGGCGGTTCCTTTGCGTGGGCGGCCGGCCCCGCCAGCAGGGTGCCGGCGGTGAGCAGCAGTGTCAGAAAAAGGGTTTCAATGGCATGGTGTCGTGTCATGCCGTTCATGTTAGCAGAAAAGCGGATGGCGTTCAAACAGGAAGCCGGCGGCATGGCGCCGCCGGCTTCACCCCTTCATGGTTGAAACATCCCGAAACGAACGGGAACGCCTACTTTCTGGATTTGGCCAGGCCGAGCTTGTTCAGGGCATCTTCCATCTCGCCCAGGATGGTCGGATCATCGATGGTGGCCGGGATGTTGAATTCCTTGTTGTCGGCGATCTTCTGGATGGTGCCGCGCAGGATCTTTCCGGAGCGGGTCTTGGGCAGCCGCTTGACAACGGTGGCCGTCTTGAAGGCCGCCACCGGCCCGATGCGGTCCCGCACCATCTGCACCACCTCCTTGACGATCTCCTCGTTGGACCGCTCCACGCCCGCCTTGAGCACGATGAACCCCACAGGCACCTGGCCCTTCAGGGAGTCCTCCACGCCCAGCACCGCGCACTCTGCCACGTCCTGATGGTCGGAGAGTACCTCCTCCATGGCGCCGGTGGACAGCCGATGGCCCGCCACGTTGATGATGTCGTCTGTGCGGGACATGACATAGACATAATAATCTTCGTCGATGTAGCCGGCGTCCGCCGTCTTGTAATATCCGGGGAATTCCTGGAGGTAGGACTCCACGAACCGGTCGTCGCGCTGCCACAGGGTGGGCAGGGTGCCGGGGGGCAGGGGGAGCTTGACCACCAGGGCGCCGATCTGGCCCCGGGGCACTTCCTTTGAACTCTCGTCCACCACGCGCACGTCCCAGCCGGGCACAGGCTTGGTGGGCGAGCCGTACTTGACCGGGAACCGGTGCAGGCCCATGCAGTTGGCGCAGATGGCCCAGCCGGTTTCCGTCTGCCACCAGTGGTCGATAACGGGCACCTTCAGGTTCCTCTCGGACCACTGGATGGTGTCCGGATCGGAGCGCTCGCCGGCCAGAAAGAGGATCTTGAAGTTGGACAGGTCGTAATTTTTGATCAGCTCGCCCTTGGGATCATCGCGCTTGATGGCGCGGAAGGCGGTGGGGGCGGTGAACAGGCTTTTCACGCCGTGCTCGGAGATGATCCGCCAGAAGACGCCCGCGTCCGGCGTGCCCACCGGCTTGCCCTCGAACAGGATGGTGGTGCAGCCCTTGAACAGCGGCGCGTACACGATGTAGGAGTGGCCCACGACCCAGCCCACGTCCGAGGCCGCCCAGTAAACATCGCCGGCGTCCACGTCGTAAACGGTCTTCATGGTCCATTTCAGGGCCACCATGTGGCCGCCGTTGTCCCGCACCACGCCCTTGGGCTGGCCGGTGGTGCCGGAGGTGTACAGGATGTAGAGCGGGTCGGTGGCGGCCACCGGCACGCAGTCCGCCGGCTTGGCCTTGGCCACGGCGTCGTTCCAGTCAATGTCCCGGCCCTCGATCATGGTGGCCTTTTCCATGGGGCGCTGGAAGACGATGCACTTTTCCGGCTTGTAGTCGGACAGCTCGATGGCCTTGTCCAGCAGGGGCTTGTAGGGGATGACCTTTTTCACCTCGATGCCGCAGGAAGCCGACACCATCACCCGGGGCTTGGCGTCGTTGATGCGGGTGGCCAGCTCCTTGGCCGCGAATCCGCCGAACACCACCGAATGAACGGCGCCGATGCGGGCGCAGGCCAGCATGGCGATGGCCGCCTCCGGGATCATGGGCATGTAAAGGATAACGCGGTCGCCCTTTACCACTCCCTGGTCCTGAAGGGCGCCGGCGAACTTGGCCACCTCGTCCCGCAGTTGGGTGTAGGTGTATTTTTTGATGGTATCGGTAACGGGGCTGTCGTAGATAAGGGCCAGTTGATCCCCCCGGCCCTTATCCACATGCAGGTCGAGGGCGTTGTAACAGGTGTTCATCTCGCCACCCACGAACCAGCGGTAAAACGGCTTTTTGGAGTCGTCCAGCACCTTGTCCCACTTCTTGTACCAATGGCAATCCTCGGCGGCTTTGGCCCAGAATGCTTCCGGGTCCTTCAGGGATTTCTCGAATGCTTCGTTGTACGGATTGGTCATGCTTTCTTCTCCTTTTGGTTGAAAAATCGCCCCGACGGTTCGGGTATGAAGGCTCAAGACCTGAAAATATTCGTTTAGACTACATATAAAAGGTAAGCGCTTGTGTCAAGCATAATCAATGAATCAGATCCATTTCGTGAACGGAATCTATATGATGAGGTTTTTAAAGGGGTTCCGGAACGCTTTTCTTCGAAAGCGGCTTGACATTTCCCGTCGATCTGATAAAGGCGGAGCCACGAAAGGAAACGGAACATGATCATTACGCAAATTTTGGAACGAAACGCCCGCCTGTACGGGGACGACACGGCCCTTATCGAGCGGGAGCCGGAGAGGGCCGGCCGCCGCCGGATCACCTGGGCCGAATTTGACCGCCAGGCAGACGCCGTGGCCGCAGGTCTTTTAAAGATGGGCGTGGGCCGGAACGACCGGGTGGCCCAGTTGATGATGAACTGCCTGGAATGGCTGCCGATTTATTTTGGCATCCTGAAAGCCGGCGCCTGGGCCGCCCCCATGAATTTTCGGTTTTCCGCCTCGGATATCGCCGCCTGCGCCCGCATCGCCGAGCCCAGGGCCATGATCTTCGGCCCGGAGTTTGTCGAGCGCCTAGGGCGGATCAAGCCGGATCTGGACAGCGCGGTCACCACATGGATTTTCGTGGGCCCGGAAAAGGATCGGCCGGAATGGGCCATGCCCCTTGCGGACCTGATGGCCACAGGCGGCGGCGCCCGGCCCGATGCCGACATCTCCCTGATGGACCCGGCCGGCCTGTATTTCACCTCCGGCACCACCGGAAAGCCCAAGGCGGTGCTGCTCACCCACCGCAACCTCGAGTTCGCCTGCTACGTGGAAAACCGCCACCACCTGCAAAGCCGGTCCGACAACTTCCTGTGCATCCCGCCCCTTTACCATACGGGCGCCAAGATGCACTGGTTCGGCAACCTGATGGTGGGCGCCCCGGCGGTCATTTTAAGGGGCGTGAAGCCGGAATGGATACTGGAGGCCATCTCCCAGGAGGCGGTGACGGTGGTCTGGCTGCTGGTGCCCTGGGCCCACGATATTCTCATCGCCATTGAAAGCGGACGCATCGACCTGAATGACTACCGCCTGGCCCAGTGGCGCCTGATGCACATCGGCGCCCAGCCCGTGCCCCCCAGCCTGATTCGCAAATGGAAACAGGTCTTTCCCCATCACCAGTACGACACCAATTACGGCCTCACCGAGGCCACCGGCCCCGGCTGCGTCCATCTGGGCATGGAGAGCCTGCACAAGGTGGGCGCCATCGGCACGCCCGGCTTTGACTGGGAGTGCCGGGTGGTGGACACGGATCTGAAGCCGGTGCAAAATGAAACGCCCGGCGAGCTGGCCGTGCGCGGCCCCGGCGTGATGCGCGAGTACTATAAAGACCCGGAGGCCACCGCCGCCGCCATCGTGGACGGCTGGCTGCTCACCGGCGACGTGGCCCGGGCGGACGCCGACGGCTTCATCTGGCTGGTGGACCGGAAAAAGGACGTGATCATCACCGGCGGCGAGAACATCTATCCGGTGGAGATCGAGGATTTCATCATGGAACACGAAGACGCGCAGGACGTGGCCGTCATCGGCCTGCCGGACGAGCGGCTGGGAGAGATTGTGTCGGCGGTGATCCAGCTCAAGCCGGGAAGGTCCGTCTCCACGGAGGAAATGCTGGAGTTCTGCAAGGGCCTGCCTCGATACAAGCGACCCCGGCGGATCTTTTTTGACGAGGTGCCCAGAAATCCCACCGGAAAGATCGAAAAGCCGACGCTGCGCAAGCGGTATCGGGAGGCTGGGTTGAATTAAGCTGGAGACGGGGTTGAATTAAGCTGGAGACGGGACTGAATTAAGCTGG
>JAABTE010000086.1 GCA_011390035.1 Desulfobacteraceae bacterium
GGACCAAGTCGCGCCATTACCCTCCGGCGCCTTGCCGTTATAGCGGGGCGTTCGAGCCCCCTTCAGGGGGCTTTCAGCCTTGCCGGGGGATTCATTCCCCGGCCATGCGGCTGGGCGTTGGTTGATAAGCGCGGGCTGATGATCCCCATCACCCCCGCCCACCCATCCGCTGCCACACCTCAATGGGCACCATCACATCCGTGATCTGCCCTTGCTCATTCCGCACATACCGGACGCCCTCGGCCTCCGGGACCGAGGCGCCCGGCCTCCTCAAAAGCCCATCCCGGCCCCCCAACCCATATCCGCCGGCATACCCGCCGGTCGCATGCCTTCCAGCGGGAATCCGCCCCCGAACGGCCAGCAGCGCCAGGACAAAGGCCGCCACCACCATCAGAAAATAGATCATTTCTTCTTGGGCGGACTCACCAGGGCTTCGCCCTCCAGCACCACCTTGCCATCCTGGTTGGCGCAGGTGGTTTTCAGGCGCGCCCGGTTCTTTTCCGGCGTGGTCTCGATCACCTCCACCGTGGCGGTGATGGTGTCGCCGATGCGCACCGGGGCCAGGAATTTCAGTTCCTGCTTCATATAGATGGTGCCGGGCCCGGGCAGCTTCATGCCGATGACCGCCGAGATGAACCCGGCCGACAGCATGCCATGGGCGATGCGGGTTTTGAAAAAAGTGCCGGCGGCGTAGCTTTCGTCGATGTGGGCCGGGTTCATATCCCCGGTGACGCCCGCGAAAAGGTAGATGTCCGACTCGGACACCGTCTTGGAAAAGCGCTCCGTGTCGCCGGCCTTTATCTCGTCAATAGTCTTTCCGATCATTTCTGTCACCTCATGCGTTCATGTTTCGAAGGGTTCATGCCTGTTTCGTCGGCGGCCGTCGCCCATGGGGCCATGGGCCGGATCAGAACCAGGACCGATGCGTCCAGATCTCCTGCTCCAGATCCTTCTTGTCCTGCTGGAGGTTCAGGTACATGGAGGCGTTCTGGATGGCAAGGCCCCCCTGGTGGGCCAGGGCCATGGCCAGCATGACCTCGTCCTCCGAGAAATCACGGTGGGTTTCGCTGTAAAGGCGCATCACGCCGATGATGTCATCCCGGGCGTTGATGGGCACGGTGAGGATGGAGGCGATGCCCTCTTCCTTCTTCTCGTCGCGGTAGGCCACGCCATCGTCTTTCAGGGTGTCGCGCACCGCCACGGCCCGGTTTTTCAGGGCCTCGGTGATGGCGCTTTCCGCGTATACGGTGCCCTTGGACAGGTACCGCTCGCTCAGGCCGTAGCTGGCCACCAGTTGCAGGGTCTTTCGGTCCTCGTCCATCAGGCGGATGGAAACCCCCTTCACGTCGAACACATCGGCCATGTCTGCTGAGAGGATGTGCATGATTTTCTTCACATCCAGGGTGGAGTCCATGGCCACGGCCAGGTCGTGGAAGATCTCCGTGTTCATGCGGATGCGCTTGATCAGCCGGTCGTTTTCGATGGCGATGCCCCCCTGGTGGGCAAGGGAGGTGATCAGCTTGACCAGGGATTCCGGAAAGCGGCGCTTCCTTCCGCTGTAAAGGCGAAGCTCGCCGATCACCTTCTCCCGGGCGTGGATGGGCACCCCCAGGGCCGACACGATCCCCTCGGCCTGGGATTCCTTCCGGTACTGGATGCGCGGGTCGGTGGCCACGTCCTCGATGATCACCGTCTCGCCGGACAGAAGATCGGCCACCACCCTGCTCTTTTCCGCGGAGACCGGGCCCTTGTTGATGAAGGCGTCGCTCAGCCCATGGCTGGCCACCAAGTCCATCAGCCGGTTTTCGGGGTTGTAAAGGCGCACCGTCACCCCCTTCATGCCGAAGGCATTGGCGATCTCGGCGGTGAGGATGCGGAAGATCTCATTGATCTTCTTGCTGGAGTTGATGTTGGCCGACAGGTTGAAGAAGAGGTCAGCGTTCTGGTTGATCCGCTCAAAGAGCCGGGCCGTATGGACGGCGATGCCGCCCTGTTCGGCCAGGGCGCTGAGAAAGGCGATCTCGTTTTCGGTGAATTCCCGCTGTTCGGCCGCGTAGAGGCTCAACACGCCGATGCCCTTGCTCTCGGCCATCACCGGCACGACCAGGATGGAGGCGATGCCCTCGGCCTTCTTGGCCGCGTGGTTGTCCAGGCGCGGATCGCCGGCGGCGTCCTTGAAGTACAGGTGGCCGCCCGCCTCCATCAGGTCCTGCACCGCCTTTTCGATCTTCATGGGCTCCTTGTGCAGGTAGCCTTTGGAAAGGCCCTTTTGCGCCACCGGAACGGACAGCCCCTTGTCCTCGTCGGCCAGAAACAGGCAGGCCGCCTTGGCGCCCAGGCCATCTATGGCGCCGGAGACGATCATGTCCAGAATCCTGTCCTTGTCGAGGGTGGTGCCGAATGCCTTGCTGATCTTGCAGAAAGTCTTGAAGTAGTCGGTCTGGGAATCCATCTTCCTCTCCTTGTCGTGCGCGTCCGGATTCGGTTGCTATTTTTTGTCAGTCGCGGTGTTTCTGGATCGGGTCGATCCGGCGCTCTTTTTCGGCTTCGCCTTTTTGGCGCCGGTCTTGCCGGACTTGGCCTTGTCGGTTTTCCCGCCCCGGCTCCGAGGGGCGCGCGCGGGCTTTTTGGATGCCGCTTTTTCTTCCGTCCCTTCTTTCGTCCCTTCTTTCGTCCCTTCGTCTGGCCCCTCGTCCGCCTCCCGGGTGGCCAGCCAATTGGCTATCTTGGGGGCGAACTCCCGCTGGCACTTGGAGCTGACGTAGATGCCGATGTGGCCCGTGTCCAGGCAGATGTCCTCCTTGTCCTTGCTGCCCACCTCGCCGGTGAGCAGCTCGCAGGCCTCCGGGGGCACCAGGTGGTCGAACTTGCCGTAGAAATTTAAAAGCGGCATGGTGATGTTCTTCAGATTCACCCGCTTTCCCCCCACCTCAAGCCGGTTTTTGATCAGCAGGTTCTGCTTGTAGCAGTCGGTGATGAACTGGCGGAAGGTGGCGCCGGGCACGTCCGGGCTGTCGAAGATCCACTTTTCCATGCGGATGAAGTTTTCCACGAAGGCCCGGTTGTCCATGTTCTCGAAAAAGCCCACATACTTGTCGATGATCAGCCGGGCCGGGTTGAGCAGCAGAAAGCCCAGGTTCATCAGATCCGCCGGCATGTTGCGGTAGCACTCGGACATGCGGTCCGCAGCGGCGCTCTTCATCCAGATGTGCAAAAGGCCCTTGTCCGTGTCGAAGTTGGTGGGGGTGACGGTGGTCACCAGGTTCTGGACCTTGTCCGGATGCAGGGAAGAGTAGATCACGCAGAAGACCCCGCCCATGCAGATGCCCATAAGGTGAACCTTGGGCAGGCCGTGGCGCTTGCGGATGAAATCGATCATGTTGTCCATGTAGCCGTTGACGTGATCGTCTATGGTCAGGTACTGGTCCTTGCGGCCCGGATAGCCCCAGTCCACCATGTAAACCTCAAGGCCCCGGTCCAGAAAGCTCTGGACCACGCTTCGGCCCGGCTGCAAGTCCAGCATGGTCTCCCGGTTGATCAGGGCGTAGACCACCAGCAGGGGGATCTTGTATTTGACCGTTTCCGGCTTGTAGTATTTGAGCTTGACGCGGTCCTCCTCATAGACCACATCATAGGGGGTGGGGCACAGGTCGGTCTCCAGGGGGCCTAAAAGCACCTCGGAGGCCTTCTTGGCCCTTTCCTGGGATTTTTCCGAGCTTTCGGCGAGATTTTTAAGGATCAGATCGACTGCGATTTTCGGCTGACTCATATCCGCCTCCTGTCTGGCGTCAAAGTGTCTGGTTCCCCTCCACCTTTTTGGACAGGCTTCGTATCTGCTTTTTCATCAGATAGATCTCCTTGTACAGCTCGTCCATTTCCTTCAGGGTGGGCACCGGAAGGTGGCGCACGATGTCCTGGAGGAAGTCTTCCCGGGCCTGGTTGTAGTTGACCAGAGACTCGATGGTCTTATGAAGGGTTTGAAGATATTCCGGGGACTTGAGCAGGTTCATGTAGTGGCCCTCCAGCACCTTGATCCACAGGCGGTAAAAGGCCTGGGGGTCGTCCTTCAGATCCCCCTTGTCGGCCATCTGCTCTAGTTTTTCCTGCATCACCATGGCTGATTTTTCGATGGGGATGTAAAACATCTGGAGGAATTCGCTCAAGGTGGTCTGGAACAGGGTCATCTTGTCCAGGAAGCGGTTGAAGCGCTCCTGGTAGAACCGGTTGAGGCCCAACTGGGGCACGTTTAGGTACTTTTGAAACTCGGTCTCGTAGATTTCCCGGAGGGATTTGAAGACCTCCTTGTCCAGGTTCTCGAAGTTGTAAGCCTTTGTGCGCTGGCCGATGGCGGCGGCCCGCTCCATCCAGCGGGTCTGGAGGGTCATCATGGCGTCGGCGGTCTGCTGGGCAAGGCGCATGGCCACCTCGGGCACCGCGGCGGCGCCCTTGAAGTTGGCCTCCAGGTTTTCCGGGGCCATCAGGGCGGAAAACATCTTCTGCCAGGTGTTTCCCATGGCCGCCCAGGATTTCCGGGTGCCGCGCCCGTTATCGTCTCCGGCCGCTTCCCCGGCCGTCTTGCCGCTCGTTTTTCCGGCCGCCTTGCCCGTCTCCGCCGCCTTTTTCCCTTCGGCGTCCGCCGGAAACGCGAACATCCGCGCCTGGGTCGCGGCCATGCTTTCCATCGTATCGGAGAAGGATTTCATCCAGTCCGTGATGAAACGGGACATGTCTGGTGATGATTTCTCTGAATCGGAAGCCATGTGTGAACTCCATCTTTCCGGTTGTGTGAAAGGTGAGGTTTCAAGGTTAATCTGGACTGAAATGCGATCTCATTATAGAAAAATCGCGCCGGATTTTCAACCGGTTTTTTTCCCGACGGGGTATTTTGACGCCTTTGCCGATGCCGGAGCCGCGCTGGGGGCCTTGCCGGACGCCGCTTCGCCCGATGGTCTTTCGTTCGGCTCCGGCTCTGGCCGGGCCGGCCCGGCGGGGGGCATGGGAAAGGGCGCCCGGCGGGACAGCATCCGCTCGGCTATGGTGGAAAGATCCATGCCCATCTCCAGGCAGATGCGGAACTGCTCTTCGAGGCCCTTCTTATACATAAGGTAGGACTGGAGGGTCTTTTCAAGATAATTATCGAAAAACTCGCTCAAAAGGTCGTCGCCGAACCGGATGAGCAGGTGCAGCAGCGATTCGGGCAGCAGGCTGTTGCGCCGCTTGGCGCTCTCCATGATGATCTGCGTCAGGATGAAGGCGGTGACGTTCTCGTCTGTTTTAGCGTCCAGCGCCACCACCTGGCGGCCGCTTCGGATCAGGGACGAAACATCCTTTAAGGTCACATAGCGGCTGCTTTCCGTGTCGTACAGCCGGCGGTTGGGGTATTTTTTGATGATCAGCTTGCCCGAGGGCATGGCGGGAACACCTCCTGTCAGCGTCTCTAAAATGGTATGCGATACTGATTTAGCGCAACATAAGCGCCCGACTTTTACCGGGCTTTCTGAAGGGATGATCGCACCTAAGAATCTAAATGTCAAGGGAATATTGATCATACGCAGAGCCATGCGGCTGGGCTTGAAATTTTTGTGCAATGCACAATTTTTTTCTTGACACGGCCCCGCGACATGGGGTATTAATGGGATAACGGGTGAGGGCCTCTGCGCGGGGGCCCCGGCGGCCCGATCAACCATTTAAAGAAAATCGCATGGACAAGGAGATGTTACAATGGAGCCAGGAAAGATGGCAACGCAGATGATTTCGTTTCAGAAGACGGTGTTCGACAACAACTTTATGGCCATGGCCATGGTGCTGGACCAGACCGAGCAGCTCACCAACACCTTCATGAATCAGTTTCCCTGGGTGCCCGAAGAGGGCAAGAAGGCGGTGGCCGAGTCCATCCGCTTTTACAAGAAGGCCCGGGAGGATTTCAAGAAGGCCGTTGAAGAGGGCTTTTCCCGCATGGAAGACATGTTGGCCGGCAAATAAGCTGTAAATTTCATCCGACCGCCCGGGCGGTCAAGGGAGAGAATCATGATGGATCAGAAGAAGATGCTTAAGCAGATGATCGACTTTCAAAAGACCACCTTCGACAATTCCTTCAGCGCCATGACCGCGCTTCAGGAGCAGGGCGAGAAGATGGTCACCGCCTTCATGGATCAGTCGCCCTGGCTGCCGGAAGATGGCAAGCGGGTGATCGGCCAGTGGATCGACACATACAAGAGCGGCCGGGAAAACTTCAAGAAGACCGTGGACACGAGCTTTTCCCGCGTGGAGGATTATTTCGGGCAAGGCCAGCCGGGCAAGGCCGGAACGGATATGTAGCTGGGCGAAGGGGGATGCGGCCGAACCTCGTTTCGTCCGAAGCCGGCTCGGGTTCGGGCGGGGTTCGGTTCCGCCGCGCATGCGCCGAATCCTTCCGGTCGAAGTGGTATTTTTACCCATTGATTCGTCGCTAAAACCGGGCTAAGATAAGAATATCACAGGGCAACGCCCAGGATCGTCCCGTCGCCATTTACTATAAATTAAGGAGTTTGTCATGAGTTCCGCTAACACATCGGAGTCCGGCCCACACGGCTGCCGCTCAATGGAGGAGATGGCGGAAAAGGCCGTCATGGCCCCGTTTCAGATCGCCTCCTCGCAGCTCGGGGCTGGCAATCATTTTATGACAGGCCTCACCAGGTACCTGAGTGAGTTCCTGACCCCTTACATGCTGTCCACCCAGTATTTCAGCCGGGTGGAGGCCCAGCGCCTGCTGACCACGTTGCCCCTGGAATCCCTTATGGCCTATATGGAGCTGGCGGAATTCTCCTTCGACATCTACATGAAGAACCTGATGAGCAGCATGCGGGCTCTGAACGACTACGGCCGCAAGGAGTTCCCCAACGCCCTGACCGCCGCCCTGAACACCTGCCTCATGGGCGAGGGCGAGGACCTGAATGCGTTTTTCGCCCGCCAGGAGCAACTGGTGGCGCGGGTGACGCGGGAATACCCGGAGGCGATCCTTGAGATCGCCCCGGAGTACGGCTTTCATTTCGAGCGGGGCCACAACCCACTGTTGGCGGAAACGGACCGCTTCCTGCTCTACGAGATCGTTCCCACGGACCCGTCCGTGGCCGTTGACCTGTCCGCAAAGCCGATACTGATTTTGCCTCCCTATGTGCTGGGGGCCAACATCCTGTCGTTCCTGCCCGGCGAAAACCGCAGCTACGCCCACTGCTTTGCCAACCAGGGCATCCCCACCTACATCCGCATCCTGAAAAACATCGGCGAAACCCCGGCCCTTCAAACCATGACCGCCGAGGACGACGCCCTGGACACCCGCCTTTTCTGTGAAAAGATCAAGCAGCGCCACGGAAAGCCGGTGACGCTCAACGGCTACTGCCAGGGCGGCTTCATGGCGGTGTGCAACCTTTTGTCCGGCGAGCTGGACGGCCTGGTGGACGCCCTGCTCACATGCGTTGCCCCCATGGACGGCACCCGGAGCGTGGGCCTTTCCGGCTTTCTGGGCGACCTGCCCTCCCGCTTCAACGATCTGTCTTACGGCACCAAGACCCTGGCCAGCGGCAATCAGGTGGCAGACGGCAAGCTGATGGGATGGGTGTACAAGCTAAAGAGCATCGAGACCGAGGCGCCCCTGGTGGCCTTTTACCGGGACATGATGATGCTGGCGCCCCGCAACGGCAAAACGCCCAAGATCAGCAAGACGGCCGCGGCCCTCAACTACTGGCTCAACTTCGAGCGCGCCGACCTGCCCATGGCCATCACCCGCATGAGCTTTGCCTCCTACAACCACCCTGTGGACGCGGAGGGCAACCTGCCGGTGACCCTTTTCGGCCGGAAGCTCAACTTCAAGCGCATCGCGGAAAAGAATATCCCGTGGCTGATCTGCTACGGCGAAAAAGACGATCTGGTGGAAAAGTCCACGGCCCTTGCGCCCACCGATTTCGTGGACGCGGAGGTCTCGCCTTTTCCCAAGGGCCACGTGGCCATGGCCACCTCCTGGTCGGACCCGCGGTCCGAATACGCCCTGCACACCCGGTTTGGCGAGAACCGCCGGTATCGCGGGCCGGTGCGGTTCCAACTGGATCTGAACCGGGCCATGTCGCCGGATACGCCCGCCTGAAAGCGCGGCGCCGGGGCCAATGGCCCCCATCCCCCTTGCCCGCAGGCTCCGGGCGGGGCGGCCGTTGGCCGCTCCGCCCTTTTTTCGTTTGGCCCGTCGCCGTTTTTTAAGCCGCTTTTCCATTCATTCCATTTGTGATTCGCGCCGGCATGTGATACAAGCATGGCCCTGAAGCGTCGCGTTTGTTTCAGATTTCCAAAGCCATGACGGAAGGTGATATGCGGTTCGCGCGGATTTATATTTTGGTGGCGGTGGCGGTCGTGATATGCGTTGTCACCGGGATGGCGGCCTGCGGGTATCTGTTCGACAAGCGGGATGAGTCGATCCATGTCGCCCTGGCCTCTTCCATGACAGGCCCCCAGGCCCCGGTGGGCAGATCCTTTCTCCAGGGCATCAACCTGTATCTTGACATGATCAACGAGGCGGGCGGGGTCGATGGCAAAAAGATCGTCCTGGATGTCTATGACGATCAGAACAACCCCGAGCTGGCCCGCCAGCGGGCCGAGCAGATCGCCGCGGACGGGCGGGCCGTGGCCGTCATCGGCCACTACTACAGCAACTGCTCCATCCAGGCCGGCGAGATCTACAAGCAGCGGCGCATCCCCGCCATCAGCCCGGCGGCCACCAACATCAACATCACCCTGGAAAACCCCTGGTATTTCCGCACCATCTTCAACGACAACTCCCAGGGCCGCTTTCTGGCCACCTACGCCCAAAAGGTGTTCGGATACGATACGGCCAGCATCGTCATGGAGGATCTGGAATACGGCGCCTATCTGGCCGACGTGTTCGAAAAAACCTGCCGGGCCCTGGGGGTGAAGGTCCAGTACAAGTGGCGGTTCGAGCGGGACGACGAGATGCTGGACCAGAGCCTGGTTCAGATCGTCAAC